>NZ_VPDQ01000031.1:0-32009 GCF_013417535.1 Acinetobacter sp. YH12241
AAGTGAAGGTAAAGAATGTTGAAGGGTGCAATCTAAATTTTCAGATAAAGTCATAAAAAAATGAGCGTATTTACATACACTCATTTTTACTACATTTTACTAATATTTGCTTAACTGACTGGCATTAGTCCGAAAGGGCGCTTTTTTATTTATTTGAATAAAATGAATAAGATATTAAAACGATAGAATAAGATATTTTAATTATTACTATTTATTTTAAGAAAATAATCAAACACATTTCCTTAAACATAAAAACGATAAATAAAAAGTTATTTTTAAATTATAAAAAAATAATGGCTGTTTATATAAGAGAAAACATGGATTTATATTGATTATCTGGTTAATTTTTTATTTTAGTTAATTGTTTATAAATATAAGTCTTTTTCAAATTTCAGCATACTTATTCTATCTATAGAGATTAATAGAAAAATTTTAATACTGTAGTCGGATTTTTAAAAAAACTAGAGTTGAGCATGATAGCGGCATAGCTTAATTTGATTACTAGGAATAAGCCATGCGTCGTCAAAACTTATGGATAGCAATGCTTGCTGCAACAGCAAGTTTAGGAACAACTGCAGCAAATGCAGATTTTATTGACGATAGTAATGTCCAGCTTAAATTTAAAAACTTTTATCTAGATCGTCAGTATCAAGATGATTTTTCTTCACGTAATTGGGGTTCTTGGTCACAAGGCGTGACTCTAGATGCCAAATCAGGCTATCACGATATTGGTGGTGGGGTGCAGGTTGGTGCAGATGTTCTGGTTCAACATGCAGTTAAACTCAAAGGCCGTGATCAAAATCCGGATTGGGTGTTGCCTCACGATGGTAAAGAATCTAAAGATCATTTTGGTAAAGTTGGCGCAACCTTAAAAGCTAAAGTTTCTGAGACTGAGCTGAAAGTGGGTGAGTTATTGCCTGTATCTCCAGTGCTAGTATTTGATCCATCTCGTCAGCTCATCACTACTTATAGCGGTGCATGGTTAGAATCTAAAGAGATTAAAGATACCAAACTGACTTTGGCTTATATTGATAAAATTAATAATCGTTACGACAATCAGTTCCGTGATTTAGCTTTATTTTCTCCAGGTAGAACTTTACCTGATGGTACACAAGGTCATTATGACTTAGGTCCTGAATCTGATGGTATGTGGATTGCCGGTGTAGATCACCAGTTCACGCCTGAAATTGGTGGTAGCTACTGGTATGCAGATGTTCAAGACATCTACCAACAGCATTACTTGGGTGTGAATTACAAAACTGCGCTAGGCGAAAAAACCAAATTAGATAGCCATGTGCGTTATTTTGATAACTCAGATTCAGGTGACAAACTGTATGGTGATATTGATAATCAGGCATTGTCAGTAGGGGCAAAAGTTAATCATGGTGCGCATACCGTAGGTCTGGGTTATCAGCAAATGTTTGGTGATACTGCATTTCCAACACTTGGCGGCTGGGTGCCGCAGCCTTATCTGGTGAACTGGGGCGTTGCAACCTTTACTGCACCAGAAGAAAAGTCATGGAATATTTCTTATGGCTATGACTTCTCTGAAATGGGTGCCAAAGGCTTAAATGCGACTGCAGTTTATTTCAAAGGTTATGATGCTCAATCAGGTGATCAAAACTTTAATACTGATGAGTTAAATCTGATTGCGAATTACACTGTTCCAGAGGGTAAGTTAAAAGGATTAGGCATTCAAGCGATGTATATCGATGTGAATTTTGCTAATCCTACTAAACCAGATCTTCAAGAATACCGCGTAGCGACGACTTATACCCATAAATTCTAAGTTAAGCGCATTTTAAGGGCAGTCAGTATTCTGACTGCTTTTTTTTGAGTTAAGAACTTAATCAAAGCCTTAAATTAAACAAGGTTTTAAATTTAAAATAATTAATTAAAACAAATACTTAAATAATATATTTTTTGTAGTATGCAATCGTAATTTTATATCAGTTGAAGACAGTAGAGCGGTTAATATAAGACGGTAAAAAGATCATTTTTAATGAGTCAACTTGACGTCGAATTCTCGTCATCGAGGAACACGCAAGCAAGAAACTGTAAGAGGAATCATGATGAGCACTGTTCAAATCCCTGATTATAAAACAGATCCTTTCTTCGGCTTAGAAGACAAATGGATTGAAACTGCAGAAGGTGAGTTGACTCACTACCATGAAATTGGTGAAGGTACGCCTATTCTGTTCCTGCACGGTTCAGGTACGGGTGTATCTGCTGCTGCAAACTGGTGGTTAAACCTGCCTTCAATTGGTGAACAAGCACGTTGTATCGCAATCGATACCATTGGTTATGGTCAAACTGTGGTTGCACCAGGTACTGCTTATGGTATCCGTGCATGGGTGGATCATGCTGTACGTACTCTAGATGCATTAGGTATCGAAAAAACCTGGTTAGTGGGTAACTCTCTGGGTGGCTGGTTGGCATTCCAGATGGCACTTGATTATCCTGAACGTGTTCTAGGTATCGTGTCTATGGGTACTGGCGGTGCAAAACAGACTGCTGCACTTAAAGCGCATGCAAACCCTGTACTGACTGAAGAAGGTATTAAGAAAACACTTTCTATGTTTGTCGTGAACAAAGATCTGATCACTGACGAACTGGTGAAAGTACGTTTTGCTTCTGCTGCAAATGACTATGCATCAAATCGTTTGATGGATGTAGTGGGCGCACGTGACCGTGACCGTTTCGAATTCCCGTTAGACTTCGAAAAAATGAAAGACATCACTGTACCTGTATTATTGATTCATGGTACTCAAGACGTGGTCATTCCGGTTTCTCGTACTTGGGACATCCTGAACATCGTGCCAAATGCTGATGCACACATCTTCAGTCAATGTGGTCACTGGTCTCAAGTTGAAAAATCAGATGAGTTCAACACTGTGATCAAAAACTACCTGGCTGTACACGGCGTAAAATAAGTCGTAAACAGTTTAGAAAAAGGATGGCTTCGGTCATCCTTTTTTCTTTCTAAAATATTTGATTTACTGCTGCCAAATGAGTGTCATTTCATTCAGTGAATTTTTTGAATGTTTTTAATGCCTTTTAGCTATTAATCAGAATTTCAAAAATTAAAATGGGCCTTAGACTTCTTATTAGACTTAAGTTGTAAAAGAAGCCTAATTTGAGCAAAAATTAAACCTAATAAGCCATGGTCGGAGATGTTGGAAGCCAAGCTAGATGTGGTCTGTCATAGGAAAAATGAATATAAAATGAAATTTTGATCAGAAAAAATAAAAACAAAAAAGCACACGTATTCTCAGAGGAAATTACGTGTGCTGCTATAAAAATAGAAAATTAATGTGGTTCGTCGCGGTTAATGTCTAGGTAGAATACGCGAGTCAGGAGTTCCAGGAACTTCTTCACTGCGACTGAATTACTATCCTTGCGATAGCTAACATAAAGATCTAAAAAGGGAAGTTCTACATCCAGCGGGCGGATTACAGTATTGTTCATGGTCAATGGTGCGATATAGCCTGGCAGGATGGCACAGCCCAAGCCCATTCCAATCGAGTTGATATTGAACAGGATATTATCCGCCTTTTGCACAATATTAAGCTCAATGCCATTGGTCTTGGCAAATTCCATAATCGTATTGTGCAGGGTGAGTGACTGTTCTGCAGATGGAATAATAAAATCTATACCATTCAGTAATTTAACTGGAATACGGTCGTATTTCGCTAAAGGATGATCCTTCGGCAAAATGAAGATCAATGGCTCACGAATCACAAACTGGCTTTCAATTTCATCACTATGGAAATTGTGACGGGTAAAGGTCAGATCCAGTTCGCCTTTCTTCAATAATCGCATTTGCTCATTATTGTTCAGACTGAGCAATTCAATTTTTAAATCAGGGTTTTGCACGCGCAGATTCGGCAGGATATACGGGAAGATTTTCATTTCCGCGACAGGGACGAAACCGATGCGTAGCATCTGCTGCTTGGCTTGTGAGACCTGACGGGCCATGGCAATCGCCTTATCAGCTTGTGCCAGCGTCAGGCGGGCCTGTTCTAGGAATACAGCACCTTCTTCGGTCAGTTCGACTTTACGCTTGGTACGGTGTAGCAGTTTGACACCGACATCTTCTTCCAAATCTTTGATTTGCTGACTAAGTGATGGCTGAGCCGTGTAAAGTTTGAGTGCTGCCTTACTGAAGTTGAGTTCTTCAGCCACAGTAATGAAGTAGCGGAGGTGTCGTAATTCCATATCATCAGCCCGTCGAGTAATCCAAAAAATGTCTTACTATAATTTCAGAAGAGTATAATCTATAAACAACTATGTCGTGAAGATTATTTTGTCATTTAGAAAGTAAATGCTTTGGAGGGATTGATTAGTGTTTTAATATAAAAATACACGCCTAGAATAATTGCTTAAAACTATTAATTGAAACAAAAAAAATATTTCCCCAAAACCGCCCTAAAATCCATCATCGTTGAAAAGTTGAGTCTATTACTTTGTGCCATAACTGGTCACAGGAGAGCTTTTCATGAGTGGAAAAATTGATGTGCGCGAAATCGACGCTTTAGTCGATGCACAAAATGGACGTATCACGCCATCTATCTATACAGATCCTGACATTTACGAATTAGAACTTGAACGTGTCTTCGGTCGTACATGGTTATTCCTTTGCCATGAAAGCCAAATTCCTAAGGCTGGCGATTTCTTCAATACCTACATGGGTGAAGATCCAATCATCGTGGCACGCCAAAAAGATGGCTCAATCAAAGCATTCTTAAACCAATGCCGTCACCGTTCTATGCGCGTAAGCTTCGCAGACTGTGGTAATACACGTGCGTTCACTTGCCCATACCACGGCTGGTCATACGGTATTGATGGTTCTCTAAAAGACATCCCGCTTGAAGATCGTGCTTACCCACATGGTGCATGTAAAGAGCAATGGGGTCTGGTAGAAGTTAACCGTGTTAAATCATACAAAGGCCTGATTTTCGGATGCTGGGATGAAACGACTCCAGATCTAGAAGAATACATGGGCGATATCGCTTGGTACCTGGACGGCGTTGTAGATCGTCGTGAAGGCGGTACTGTGATTGTGGGTGGTGTACACAAATGGGAAATCGAGTGTAACTGGAAATTTGCAGCTGAACAGTTCGCATCTGACCAATATCACGCGTTGTTCTCTCACGCATCTGCAATTCAGGTGCTTGGTGCGAAACCAGACGACGAATCTTCTAAGAAATTAGGTGCTGCACAAACTGCTCGTCCAGTTTGGGAAACTGCGAAAGACGCGATCCAATACGGTTCACGTGGTCACGGTTCAGGCTTCTTCTTCACAGAGAAACCAGACGCAAACGTATGGGTTGATGGTGAAGTAGCAAACTACTTCCGCGAAACTTACGAAGAAGTGAAAGAACGCCTAGGTGAAACTCGTGCGCTGCGTCTTGCAGGTCACAACACCATGTTCCCTACATTGTCTTGGTTGAACGGTACTGCGACTCTTCGTGTATGGCACCCACGTGGTCCAAACAAAACTGAAGTTTGGGCATTCTGTATCTGTGATGCGGACGCGCCAGAAGATGTACAAGCAGCATTTGAACGTTCTGCAACTCGTGCCTTCGGTCCTGCTGGTTTCCTAGAGCAAGATGACTCTGAAAACTGGATCGAAATCCAAAAAGTTTTACGTGGTTACAAAGCGCGTCAAAACAAACTCATTATGGAAATGGGTAAAGGTAACGAGAAAGTACGTGAAGATGGTATCCCGGGTATCACTAACTATATTTTCTCTGAAACTGCAGCACGTGGTATGTACCGCCGTTGGGCAGATTTATTGATTCATGAAAAATGGGAAGACGTTGAAGCTGCGGCTGACGAATACGAGAAGGAGCTTATGAAATGAGTCAAATCAGTTTAGAACTTCATCACCAAATTAGTCAGTTCCTGTATCAAGAAGCCAAGCTTCTTGATGACTGGAAATTCCGCGAGTGGTTAGACACGCTAGCTGAAGATATTTCTTACACGCTACGTACTACACCAAACGCTCAAACGCGTGACCGTCGTCGTTCAGTTGAACCACCTACTACCTGGGTATTCAACGATACGAAAGATCTTCTGGAACGTCGTGTTGCACGTCTGGAAACTGGTATGGCTTGGGCTGAAGAGCCTCCATCACGTACCACTCACATGGTGAGCAACGTGATTGTTGAGCCGACTGAAGTTGAAGGCGAATACGATGTATACGTGACATACCTACTGTACCGTACCCAGAAAGAGAAAGACGTTACGATTTACTGTGGTAAACGTCATGACAAGATCCGCAAAGTTGAAGGCGGCCTGGGCTTCCAGATCTTCAACCGTAAGATCACGCTTGACCAAGTTACCTATAACTCACATAACCTGAGTGTGTTCTTCTAATGAATAAGATTTTTGTTTGCCAAGTTGACGAATTAGACGAAGGCGAAGCGTTAAAAGTGGATTGTGGCGTAAACGGTATCGAAGCGCTTGCAGTATTCAACAACGGTGGCGAATTCTTCGCAATGAACGACCGCTGTTCACACGGTAATGCTTCTATGTCTGAAGGCTACCTTGAAGACGACGGTACAGTGGAATGTCCACTTCATGCAGCTCGTTTCTGTTTGAAAACAGGTCAGGCACTTTGCTTACCAGCAACTGACCCAATTCAAACATTCCCAGTTGTACTTGAAGATGGTGCGTTATACGTAGAGATGGCAGGAGAGTAATCATGGGTTGGCTACAAGGCGAAGTTGCACTGATCACTGGTGGTGGTTCAGGTCTCGGTTGGGCACTGGTAGAACGTTTCCTGGAAGAGGGTGCACAAGTGGCCGTTCTTCAACGTTCACAGTCTAAAGTCGATGCACTGAATGCACATTTTGGTGATCGCGTGCTGGCAATCGCAGGTGATGTGGCCAGCTATGAAGACAACGTCCGCGCTGTTAAAGCGACTGTAGAGCGTTACGGTAAACTCGACTGTTTCGTGGGTAATGCCGGTATCTGGGATCACTATGCCGATATCGTCAATACTTCAGGTGAGCAGCTGGAAAAAGCCTTTGATGAGATTATGGGGATTAATACCAAATCTCTGATCTTAGGTGCGAAAGCTGCACTGGATGAGCTCGTTAAATCTGAAGGTTCGATCATTTTCACGCTGTCAAATTCTGCATTGTATTCTGCAGGTGGCGGTCCAGTTTACACAGCATCGAAACATGCGGGTGTGGGCATTATGAAAGAACTGGCTTACGAACTTGCACCTAAAGTCCGCGTAAACGCCGTTGCGCCATCAGGTATGAATGTGAACATCAAAGGTGCTGCATCCTTAGGTCAGGAAAATCTTGGCCTGCTCGATGCACGTGATCCTGAGAAAATCGCCCGTGGCATGCCACTGAATTTCTTACCTGAGCCGGAAGATATGACAGGTTCATATGTGCTCTTGGCATCTCGTCAAAATAACCGTCCTTTGACTGGTGTTCTGATCAATGCAGAATGCGGTCTGGGTATTCGCGGCTTACGTCAGCCACGTGCCGGTTTCTTTGACGAATAAAAATCTAGTCTGAAATGGACTTTTCGGCAGCCTGTTCTTGGCTGCCTTCCTTTTAAGGAGTCTCTCATGGCCGTTAAACTTATTTGTGCATCGCACAGTCCTTTAATGGAATTTGCTTCACCGCAGGAAAAACGCAAAGAACAGGCTGTTCGTGAAGCGTTTGAAAAACTGTCTGCTGAAGTAAAAGCTTACGACCCAACCCTGATCATTACCTTTGGTCCTGACCATTTCAATGGTTTCTTCTATGACCTGATGCCGAGCTTCTGTGTGGGCATTCGCGCGACGGCTGCAGGGGACTGGGACTATGGTAAAGACAATGCACACATTGATGTACCTGAAGACAAAGCTTTGGGCTTGGTTCGTCGTGTACTCGATGAGGGCGTGGACGTTGCGTATTCTTACCGTATGCAAGCCGACCATGGCGTGACTCAGCCATTGCACTTCCTGTGTGAAGGCAAACTTGATCGTTATCCAACGATTCCAATTTTCATTAATGGTGCTGCAGCACCAATGCCAACAACTAAGCGTACGATCGCTTTAGGCCGTGCTGTAGGTCAATTCATCAAGTCTTTAAACCTTGAAAATGAACGTGTCCTTGTTTTAGGTACAGGTGGTCTGTCTCATGATCCACCAACACCACAAATGGGTTCAGTGCCACCAGAAGTTGAAGAATTCCTGATTGCAGGTCGTAATCCAAGCTCTGAAGCACGTGAAGCACGTCAAGCAAAAATTATTGCAGTCGGTCAAAAATTGGCTGCTGGTGATACCTCTGTTGCCGTTCCACTCAGCCCTGAATGGGATATCGCATTGCTTGAAAAATTCAAGAATGCTGATTTTGCTGCGATGGAAGCAATGACAGAAGCTGAAATCCGTCGTGACGGTGGTCGTGGTGGTCAAGAAGTTCGCTCATGGATGGCTGCATTTGCTGCCTTAAGTGAAATTGGCGAATACGACATGACAACACACTGCTATGAAGACATCAGTGAATGGATTGCAGGCTTCGGTATCGTATCTGCAGAGCTAAAAGGTTAATTTACACATGAGCAACATCGAAACCATCGTAATTGTAGGTGCTGGCCAGGCAGGTGCAAGCGCGATTTTAGAACTTCGTGCTAACAAATTCGAAGGTAAAATCATTCTGATTGGTGATGAAACGCATCTTCCTTATGAGCGTCCGCCACTGTCTAAAGACGTGATTTTGCGTCCTGAAGAAACCAAGATCGAAATTTTGTCAGAAGAAAAACTGGCAGAACTTGGGGTTGAAACCATCCGTGGCAATGGCGTGCAAAAAATTAACGCTGAGGCTAAAACGGTTGAACTTCAAAATGGTGACGTTGTTGCTTATGACAAATTGCTTCTTGCAACAGGTGGTGCGGCACGTCGTTTGCCAAACTTCGATGCACTTGGCAAACACGTTTATACGCTGCGTAACCTTGAAGACTCACAAGCTTTAGTTCCGGTATTACAACCAGGTCGCCGTTTAATCTTAATCGGTGGTGGCGTAATCGGTCTTGAGCTTGCTTCATCTGCACGTTTTAAAGAATGTGAAGTGACCGTGATTGAAATGGGTCCAATGGTGATGGGTCGTTCATCGCCACGCATCCTGAGCGAATTCTTGCTTGAACAGCAAAAATTAGCAGGTGTGGATGTTCGTCTTTCAACTTCAATTGCAGACTGCAAATTGGATGGCGAAGAAATCGTGGTGACATTGGGTGACGGCGAAGAACTTCGTGCAGATGCTGTAGTGTACGGTATTGGGATTGTGCCAAATGCACAGCTTGCGGTTAAAGCAGGTCTAGACGTTGATCTTGCAATTAAAGTCAACGAGAACTGCCAAACCTCAAATCCTGACATTTATGCAGCGGGTGACGTTGCGACTCAGCTTCGTGACTGTGGTAACCACCGCCGTGTTGAGACTTGGGAAAATGCCAATCTTCAAGCAGGTATTTTTGCACGTCATGTGATGGGTGTTGAGCATCCTACGCCAAACCCAGCATGGTTCTGGACAGACCAGCTCGACATTAACTACCAATTCGTAGGTGATATGGCTGCAGCTGAATGGCATGTTCGTGGTGAAATCAAACCTGAACTTCGTGGTGAATCATCATTTGTCTTGTTTGGTGTGACTGATGGTGTGATCGTAGGTGGTATTACGGTCAATGCTGCGAAAGAAATGCGTCATCTTAAAAAGTTGATTAGCAAGCAAGCTGCATTTGAAGCAGATAAATATTTGGATCTAGGCCAAGATCTTCGTAAGCTTGTGAAATAACTTTGTTTTATTGATAAGTTTACAAAAGGGCAGACCTTGGGCAACCTAGGTCTGCTTTTTTATGTCTGTCAGATTGTGCTGTCATGACCTCACATTCCATTGTGATTTGAAATGGCTTTGTGTAGGTTTGGCTTACTTTTCAAAGATGAAAAGTAATAAAAATCTTTTGCTAAACTGAGGATATATCCCTATATCCCAGTTTAGCGGCGGCATCCCTGCCGCCATCAGTATTGTCGATTGTGGATTTGAACGAGAAGTTAGTTCAATTCTTTCTAAAAAAATTTAATTGAGTCTTTTATGAATTCAAATTCATCTCCCATGCTGGTGACGGCAAGTATTTATGCCTTGCTGGTGCTGATCTGGGCAGCAACGCCACTGGCGATTGTCTGGAGCGTGCAGGAAGTGCACCCGATGTGGGTGCTGATCATCCGTTATTTCGGCGCTTCTCTGCTGGCGCTGGCGATCTTGGCTGCCATGCGTAATCCATTGCCATTTGATCGAACCTCCATGATGAGCTATGTAGCAGGTAGCCTGAACTTGATCGGCGCGCAGTTATTTATCTACCTGGCTGCGAATTATTTGACCTCTGGCTTAATGGCCTTAATTTTCGGTTTCTCACCACTGGTTGCAGGTCTGATCGGGCATGTCATCCTGAAAACCAACCGTCTGATCTGGCTGCAATGGCTCGGTATGGCAGTTGCCGTCGGTGGTTTAAGTTTTGTCTTTGCGGAGTCAGCAGATAGTAAAGTGAATCCGTGGGGTGTGGTGCTAATGCTGATTAGCATGGTGTCTTATATCAGCTCGATTTTCTGGGTGAAGCAGATCAATGCACCGTTAAAACCGATGTCCCAAGCCACCGGTTCTTTGATTGTTTCCTCATTGGGATCATTGCTAATCATTCCATTTATCTGGCAATCTTTCCCAACACAAATGCCAAGTATGCAGGCGCTGTTCGGCTTTGGTTTTACCATGATCCTGTCTTCGATTGTGGCGATGCTGTGTTACTTCTGGCTGATTCGCCGTCTGGCTGCATCCACCGTATCCCTCAGCAATGTGATGACGCCAATCATTGCCCTGATTCTCGGTGCAACCCTGAATAACGAAGTGATCAGCAGTCATGCCTTTGCTGGTATTGCGGTAGTGATGTTCGGGATCGTGATGTACTTCTGGAAAGAATGGCGCGAGCAGTATTTTTCTAAATCTTAAAATAGATTGTTCAAGTTAAATTCAGACCTAAAAGGAAGCTTTGGCTTCCTTTTTTATTTTTGCAGTTTTAGATGCAGAATTGGGTAGGGATTACCTTCAGCATCGGTTTCTGAACGGCTGATCATCTCGAAACCATGTTTTAAATAGAAAGCAGTCGCATCAGGATTCTGCTCATTCACATCGACTTCAGTCACACCCAGAGCAAGCGCATGTTGTAATAACTGGCTGCCTATGCCTTTTCTAAATGCCGCAGGAGAGACAAACAGCATTTCCAGTTTGTTGCCTGCAATGCCCATAAAACCCAGAATCTGCTGCTGATGTTCCACATGGAACAATTGCACGTGGGTGAAATAATTATGATCAATAATCTGCTGACGGATCTTTAGGATCTGCGCGTCATTTAGGAAATGATGCGTAGCACGGACGGATTGTTCCCACAATTCTAGGAGCTGAGGATGCCGATCGGCAGAAGTATGGACAATTACAGGCATGAAGATTCCGATTAAAAATGAGAACAACAAAACAATAAACAATTTATCGCAGCAGTTTATTAAGATGCAAAGAGATAAAATGAAAAATCAAATAGATCCATCTGTTTGAGGAAAAACTAGGACAACTTTGAATGTCATCTGAATCTAATAAAATTGTGGTCTATGCAGCGTTATTTGGCAACCTGGCTATTGCGCTGGTTAAATTTGTCGCAGCCTATATTACCAATAGTTCTGCGATGCTGAGTGAAGCGATTCACTCGGTGGTTGATACCCTGAATGAAATTCTATTGCTATACGGCATGAAAAAAGCAGAGCAGCGCCCAGATGCTCACCATCCTTTTGGCTATGGTCGTGAACTGTATTTCTGGGCCTTTATTGTGGCCTTGATGGTCTTTGCACTGGGTGCGATTGTATCCATCTATCAAGGTATCCTGCACATCATTCATCCTGAAGAAATGCAGGATCCGATGATCAACTATATCGTGCTGGGTATTGCGATTCTGTGTGAAGGATTCTCCTGGACCGTAGCTTTAAGAACCTTCCGTAAAATGAAAGGGAAGATGGGCTATTTTGAAGCCTTTAGACGCAGCAAAGACCCAACAACCTTTACTGTGTTATTTGAAGATACTGCTGCGCTAGTGGGTCTTTTTATTGCCCTGACCGGGATTTTCTTGGCTCATCAACTGAATATTCCTGAGCTGGATGGTGCCGCCTCTATTCTGATTGGTGTTGTATTGGCGGTATCAGCCTGGTTACTGGCACGTGAAACCAAAGGCCTATTACTGGGTGAAACAGCAGATCCTAGACTGCGTGAAAATGTACTTAACATTGCCCAGCAGGATACTGCGGTCTATAGCGCCAATGGGGTGCTGACTGAGCAAATGGGCGCGCATCAGGTGATTGCCTCCTTAAGTCTGGAATTCAAAGACGATCTGACTTCTGATGAAATCGAAGCTTGCGTCAACCGGATTGAAGCGCAGATTAAACAGCTACACCCTGAAATTATTACTCTGTTTGTGAAACCTCAAACCAAAGCCGTATGGCTGGAACGGACCCAAGGTCGTATTTGAGGAAGTGAAGATTTCAGCAGATAACTTTCGTCGGATAGTCAGGAGGGCATCAAGCGTGATTACATGAATACGGGATAAAAATTTAGGTCATGAAATCATGTACAGTCAGGTATGGAGTGAGAATTATCGGATGAATATCGATCATTCTCCTGTCTTTTTAGAAAGAAGAATGGACACAAACTTGATCGCGAGTATTCATTTTTTTAGAAGCTTTTCATCGGTTTTAGTCTTTCCATGGGCTCGATGTTTTGCTAAAAATAACAAAAACATAAATGAATCTTAGGCACGTATTTCATACTATGCTGAAATACCGAAGTATATAAGTTTGTATGCGATTTAAAGAGATGCTCCGTTTGAAAATTCCAGGTGGATGCTGTCTTGCATATAACAAATAATAAATAGTGGATATTTATGCAAGATCTTTTCAAGACTAAAAAATTTCAGCTTGAGACTGAGTCCAGTTGGAAACATCTCTGGTCCAAGCCGGTATTTGATTATCTACATTCCGATCATTTTGATGGTGAGCGGTTTAAGAATCTGGAGCATCATTCGCTCGAACAGAGTCGCTTTGACTTGTATAAATGGTTATTCACCAGAAAATCCAGCACCTGGGAAGTAAATCTGGAACAGGAACGTGCCGAGTTTTTTTCACGTCCGCGTGCTTTACCACAAAATCGGCCGGAAGCCACTTTAGATGACTGGCAAATCTGGTTTATTGGGCATGCTACCGCTCTGATCCAGATCGGGCCGTATAATTTTCTGACTGATCCGGTCTGGTGTGAATATGCCAGTCCTTCTGCATCCCGAGGGCCACAGCGCGTCATTCCTGCTGGCATTGCCCTGGATGAGCTGCCGCATATTGATGCCGTATTGCTCAGCCATAACCATTATGATCATATGGATCTGGCGACCTTGGCCTGGCTGCATCAGACCTATCAAATGCCGATCTATACCGGCCTTGGTAATGGCTGGTACCTGCCTAAAGACTATAATGTCATTGAAATGGACTGGTGGGAAAATGCATTTTTTGAAGATATCCAGATTGTCTATTCGCCAGCACAGCACGCTTCAGGACGTGGAATGCGTGACCAGAACTGCGCATTATGGGGCGGTTTTTCCTTATTGAATGGCAAGGATCATTGCTATTTTGCCGGGGATAGCGGCTATGCGCCGCATTTCAAGGAAATTCGCAAACGCTTGGGGCCACCACGAATTGCGCTGTTACCGATCGGTGCCTATGAACCACGTGAACTGATGCGCAATATTCATATGAATCCGGAAGATGCTTTTCATGCCCATCAGGACTTAATGGCACGTTGCTCAATGGCGATCCATTATCGGACCTTCCAGCTCACTGATGAAGCACGTGACCAGCCTGAAAATGAACTGCAGCATATTATTCAGCATTCATCCAAGCTGATTAACCCGTTTTACTGTATTCGTGAGGGCAAACGGATTATTGTCTAAGGGCTTAAGATCACTCCTGTATAACGATTGAGTCGTTAGCTAGCATATAGAGTAGCTCTCATTTGTATAGGATTAAATCCTATGCTGAAGGGTACAGGTGCCAATCGTGGTGGAAACAAGCATGGCATACTGACTGATCGGGTGGGTATGTTGAGCAATGATTTCTTCGTGAATCTGATGGATATGAAAAAGATCTGGGTACCGGTAGAAGAACCTTTTTGAAATCCGTGACCGTCAAACACATGACCTGAAATGAACTGCAATTCATATTCCTAATGCTTTAATTTAACACCAATAAAAAAACCACCCTCGGGTGGTTTTTTATTCGCTCAGTTCAAGCTAAAAAACTTAGAGAAAGCTTGGTAGGCCTTTAGCTGGATCAGTTGCTCGAGCCATCTGGGCATCAGCTACGCTCATCCCAAGAGCTTGAGCAATACCTTCACCATAGGCGGGATCACAGGCATAACAGTTACGGATATGACGGTACTTGATGAAATCAAGCGCATCACCCATTGCGGCTGCGGTATTATTAAATAGAGCCTGTTTCTGCTCATCATTCATCAGGTTGAACAGGGCACGTGGCTGGCTGAAGTAGTCATTATCATCTTTGCGATAATCCCAGAAATCTGCATCACCCGTGATTTTGAGGGGGGGCTCTCTGAATTCTGGCTGTTCCTGCCACTGGCTGAAACTGTTCGGCTCATAATGCGGCAATGAACCATAGTTGCCATCCATACGGCCCAAACCATCACGGTGATTTGAATGTACCGGGCAACGTGCGGCATTGACCGGAATCTGGGCATGATTCACACCTACACGGTAACGCGCTGCATCAGCATAATTGACCAAACGTGCCTGTAGCATGCGATCCGGTGAATAGCTGATACCTGGTACCAGATTGCTTGGCGCAAAAGCGGCTTGTTCTACGTCCTGGAAATAGTTTTCCGGATTACGGTTGAGTTCGAATTCACCTACTTCAATTAGTGGATAATCACCTTTCGGCCAGACTTTGGTCAGGTCAAACGGATGATAAGGCACTTTCTCGGCATCTGTTTCAGGCATGATCTGAACGTACATTTTCCATTTCGGATAATCGCCACGTTCAATCGCATCAAACAGGTCGGTTTGACTGCTTTCACGGTCTTTAGCAATCAACTCTGCTGCCTCAGCATCAGTCAGATTCTTGATACCTTGCTGGGTACGCATATGGAATTTTACCCAAAAGCGTTCATTTTGGGCATTGATAAAACTGTAGGTATGACTGCCGAAACCGTGCATATGACGGTAACCAGCCGGAATCCCACGATCGGACATTACGATGGTAACTTGATGTAGTGCTTCCGGCAATAAAGTCCAGAAATCCCAGTTATTGGTGGCGCTACGTTTATTGGTTTTCGGATCACGTTTTACTGCTTTGTTTAAGTCAGGAAATTTACGTGGATCACGCAGGAAGAATACCGGTGTATTGTTACCGACTAGGTCCCAGTTCCCTTCTTCGGTATAGAATTTCAGGGCAAAACCACGAATGTCACGTTCTGCATCAGCTGCACCGCGTTCACCGGCGACGGTCGAAAAACGGGCAAAGAGTTCGGTTTTTTTACCGACTTCCGAGAAAATTTTTGCACGGGTATATTCAGTAATGTCATTGGTTACGGTAAAGGTACCAAATGCACCTGAACCTTTTGCGTGCATACGGCGCTCAGGAATCACTTCACGAACAAAGTTAGCCAGTTTTTCATTCAGCCATAAATCTTGGGCCAGCAATGGGCCACGGCTACCTGCCGTCATACTGTTCTGGTTGTCGACTACAGGTGCGCCAGCTTCAGTAGTCAGATGGGTGACAGGGCACTTTTTCATATCTTGGCTCATATTTCTCTCCAAGCGTTGAGAATTTTATTCGTTATTCCAGCATTCAAAAAAATCATCTATAAGCGCAGGAATAACATTAGGGGCTTTATTTCCAACAGATTTTTAATTAAGTGAGTTGTTGAATTGGGTGTTTTGGCAATAAGTTTGGTTTTTCTGTAACTTCAGAAAATACTGCCTAAATGAATAAAAATTAAGTCATTGAAAATAAATAATCTAATTTGAACATAAGATATTTCTAGAAATGTGACAATGTTAAAATATGCAAATTTTTCACTCAGTTTAAAATGATTAAGTAAGAAAATCAGAATTTAAGATGTCTTCTCTAAGTCAGAAAAACATTTCAATATTTCTTTTATTTTTTTATAAATTATTGCGTAAGCCATTAATTATATAAATATTTTTAAAATAGCTAGATTTGAAATTAAAATATAAAGATTAAACAGGCAGCTAAAACATTATTATCTTGCTCACAATTTTCTGATTTTTACAGCAAGAATATCTACCAAATTATCTTTTTTCTGGAAAATATTTAAGTTCTGATCTGCTTGAAAATTGGCCAGTCGCCCCTATAATTATTTCACATCCCGAGCGGATCATTTCCTTAGCCCAAATTAAACAGAGAGCAAGATGGCAAAGAAAAAAACTGTAGAGGCAGTCATGCCAAACTTCGTGGCCAAACATATGCATGAAGTCAATAAAAGCCAGGTTTTTGTAGACCGGAAGAAAAATGCAAAACGTGGTTATACCAAACACAAACAAGGGCGATATCAACAAGATGATCGCCCTTTTTTATGGGCAGCTTAGGGCGGCCAGGAAGACGTAGATCTGCTTTGGACAGGAGCTGACTTTAAGGGATTCTGGAGGGTATAGTGAAAAGATGAATTTCTTTTCGAAGAATGCGGTGAAGTCCGCCGGGTGGTTGAAGAAGCTTCTTCGGGAAACATATTTTGAAAAAAACGGGGCAGGGTCGCAGAACTCGAAGATCTATTTGGATCAGCATCAGCCATAGGCCGGGTTTGCTGAAAACTGGCAAATTTTCCTAGCTGTTGCCGATACAGTTTTGCGGCAATGACCGATGGATCATTCTTGCCTAAACGCCGTTGCTGGGTACGAGAAATTTCAATTCCCCATAAGGGACAGGCTTTAGGACGTTCAGTTTCACGGATATACTGATGACTGGTACTTGTGTTATTACGACCACGAGAAGATGTATATCTGGATTTTTGCGAACGTAAGGCCGGTGCAACAATAATAAAATAAAACGCTGCAGCCAGCATAAGCAGGATAAGCACAAATTCCATAAGTACCTCGACAGATGCAGAGGAACCTGGAAAAGTTCCTCCTTAAGCGCTGACCATACGGGTGGTGGATTTCACCATATCTCCTAAACCATGTGTTCTAAAATAATGCTCCATCCAGCTTTTTACCATGAGTGGATTGTCCAGTTTTAGTACATGTTTGAGTAATTCCTGTGCATCAGGCATCGGTACATGACAAATCGTTTTTCGGACTCTCAAAATATTGCTAGAACTCATGGACAGGGTATTGAATCCCATGGCCATTAATAGTACGGCCGATAGAGGATCACCGGCCATTTCACCACAGATACTGATCGGTTTGTTATTACGGTGACAATCCTCTACCAGACGGGTCAGGGCACGCAGGATCGCTGGATGTAAGTGTGAATAGACATTGGCCACACGTGGATTATTCCGGTCTACAGCAAGTAAATATTGGGTCAAATCGTTAGAACCGACGGAGAAGAAATCGACCAGTTCAGAAAATTCATCAATCTGATGCAGTACGCTTGGTACTTCGACCATAATTCCGATTTGCGGTTTGGTAATTTTGACCTGCTCTTCTTCCTGAACGGCATAATGATCACGCTCTAACAGATACAGTGCTTCTTCAACTTCACTGACACTGGTCACCATCGGCAACAGGATATGCAGATTGTTCAGACCGATACTGGCTTTTAGCATGGCGCGAATCTGAGAAGAGAAGATTTCAGGATGATCCAGGGTAAAGCGGATACCGCGCCAGCCCAATGCTGAATTTTCTTCCTCAATCGAGAAATATGGCAGGTCTTTATCTGCACCAATATCCAGCGTTCGCATGACTACCGGTTTATTGGCAAAGTGACTCAGTTGCTGCCGGTAAATGGCACGTTGTTCCTCTTCTCCCGGGAAGCGGTCACGTAGCATGAACGGGATTTCCGAACGGTATAGGCCAACACCTTTGGCACCACGCTGTACACCACGAACCACATCAATCATCAGGCCGGTATTTACAAACAGACGTACAGCGGTACCATCTGGCGTAATTGCATCTTTGGTCTCGTATTGACGTAGATCTTTGGCAATCTGTTCTTCTTCTTTCTGAATTTCTTTATAGCGGGTACGCAGACGACGTGGTGGATTGATAAAGATACGGCCCTGATGCGCATCGACAATCATCTCGACGTCATCCAGGGTATTGATGGGCAGTTCAGTCACACCCACGACAGTCGGAATACCGAGTGCGCGTGCCACAATCACCATATGTGAATTCATGGCACCTTCAGTGGTGACAATCGCTGCAATCTTATCGACAGGCAATTCTACCAGTGCAGCCGTTGAAATTTCTTCACCAATCAGGATGCTTTCATCGGTCAGTTCGCGATGGCTTTCATCGGCTTCCTGCAACTTGGCCAGAATACGACGTCCCAGATCTTTTAGATCAGCGACACGTTCACGCAGGTAATCATCCTCCATCTGGGCAAACTGCGCCACATGGTTATCAATTACGATCCGAACCGCACCTTGCGCCCAGTGGCCATCACGAATCAGTGCTTTAATCTCCGATGGTAGGGCATTTTCATCCAGCATACGCAGGAACACACTGAACAAAGCACGTTCTTCGGCCATCAGCGCATCCTGCATCTTGTCATCCAGGAACTGAATTTCTTCACGTACCGAATTTAAGGCATTATCCAGCAAAGCCAGTTCTTCGCTAATATCATCCGCTTCACGATCCGGAACAGCGCCCAGATCTGCAGGTGGATAAAGCACAATGGCACGGCCGAGTGCGATACCGCCAGAACCCGATACGCCTTGGAAGGTTTTATATGCCGGTAAATTATTTGGCTTGCGGAATACATCAATATTACCGACTGCGTGAGCGTGAGCGATTACGCCCGAAAGCTGGGCACATAGCGTAACCAGGAATGATTCAGCCGCTTCACTAAAATCCTGGGATTCTTTATTTTGGACCACCAGTACGCCCATGACCTTACGGCGGTACATGACCGGAACGCCCAGAAAGGAATTATAAATTTCTTCGCCCGTTTCCGGTAAATACAGAAAACGATCATGCTTAGGGGCATTGTCGAGGTTAACGATTTCCTCACGCTGACCTACCAGACCTACCAGACCTTCACCGGTATGTAGAGACACATGACCGACAGCTTCAGGCTTCAGGCCTTTAGATGCCATCAACAGATAGCGCTGGTTGCGTTCATCGAGCAGATAAATGGAGCAGACATCCACATGCATGGCCTCGGCCACCTGATTGACCATAATATCGAGTGATTCATGCAAACTGGCAGACGCATTAATCTCTTGGACAATGCGTCTCAGGGTATCCAGTTGCATATTCGACATGGGAGCTGCTCCGTATTTTTTTAGAAGTCCGGTAATTTAGTTTATTTATAACAATAGCCGAGCAAAAAATCTGCACATGCACGCGATTTTTTTAAGGTTTTTGTTGTGGTAATTGCTGACAGAGTTCAATCATGGCCTTGCGATAAACATCGCGTTTAAAATTCACCACTTGGCCTAATGGATACCAGTAACTGACCCATTGCCATTGATCAAATTCGGGCGGATCGGACAGATCAAGTTGAATGTTCTGTACGGGCGCCGTCAGTTTGAGTAAAAACCACTTCTGTTTTTGACCGATACATACCGGATCTGAATCCGTGCGAATGTATCGATACGGCAAACGATAACGCAACCATCCTTTGGTCTGCGCGATAATCTGGACGTGTTCAGGCAGTAAGCCAACTTCTTCTCTCAGCTCACGATAAAGTGCCTGCTCAGGGGTTTCTCCATATTGGATACCTCCTTGTGGAAATTGCCATGCATTATGACCAATGCGTTTTGCCCATAAAACCTGTCCAGCATCGTTTGCCAAAATGATCCCGACATTCGGTCGGAAACCTTCTGAGTCGATCATTTGGCTACCTAAAATTGTTTAATTTATGCCTTTGCTTTCGGGGAATATTATTTCTTTATCCAACTCGAAAAAAAGCAAAGTTTAAAAATGTTAAAATTGCTATGATCTTAACGAATTTCTATCGACTAGCGGAGATAGATTTACAATTTTTTTCTTAAATTTCAGTTTTTACGAGTATTTTCATGAAATTGGCGCTATTTGATCTCGATCACACCCTGTTAAACACCGATTCGGATCATTCCTGGGGGGAATTCCTGGTCAATGAAGGCCTGGTGGATCCCGTTCATCACCGCGCCATGAATGACAAGTTCTATGAGGACTATAAAAAGGGTCAACTGGATCCTTATGCCTATAATGAATTTGTATTCCAGTTTTTGACCCAACATGACCATGATTATCTGACCGAATTACATCAACTGTTCATGCAAAAAGTCATTCGCCCCCAGATGCGTCTGGAAGGTTTTAAAGCGATTCAGCGCCATAAAGATGCAGGGCATGAAATTGTAGGCATTACTGCAACTTCGGACTTTATTACTGCACCGATTTTCCGTGAGTTTGGGATTACTGAAATTATTGCCACCAATGCTGAAGTCGTTGATGGTAAATATACCGGTAAGGTGACCAATATCGCCTGCTATCAGCAAGGCAAATTGACCCGTCTGAATCAATGGTTGGCTGGTCGTGACGTGACTGAGTCTTGGGCCTATTCAGATTCAATCAATGACCGTTTTCTGCTGGAATATGCCGATCATGCCATTGCCGTAAATCCGGATGAGCGTCTGGAAGCATTGGCCAAAGAACAGGGCTGGGAAATTCAGGACTGGTCGATTTAAGCAATTCTTTTGATTTAATCAGGCACAACTTCGGTTGTGCTTTTTTATAAGCAGAATAGGGTACTTTTTGACATGCCCGTTGCTGAATAAACATGCTATGCTCAGAATAAATAAAGCAAGTCGACAATAACGATAGCAAGCGCTGAGGTAATGAAAATGACCCAAGTTAGACCGCGTATGACTCATCTATTTGCACAGTTAGGTCTGGATTCGAGTGCAGAAGGGATTGCCCAATTTATTCATGAGCATCAATTACCCAAAGATGTAAACCTGATGGAGGCGCCGTATTGGTCAGATGCACAGCGCCAGTTCCTGGCTGAAAAAATTGCTTCAGATGGAGAATGGGCCATTGTGGTGGATCAGCTCAATGAATCTCTGCATGAGGATGCCACTAGCGGAATTGAGTAGTGAACAAAAAGCCAATCAACTGATTGGCTTTTTCATTTTGGAATTATCGTACCCTTTTCCATAAAGTTATTTGGGACAGGGTATGTTGATATTTACGCGCTGTTTCTCGGATCACAAAAGGCACATCCACAGGTTCGTCCAGCATTTCAAAATGCGGACTGAGTAAAGCTTTGATGCCCTCTAAGGTACTCAGGTTTTCTCCCGCCTGCTTAAATCCGCCGATCCATTCACTGCGTGCTGTATGTTCTTCCAGCCAGGTATAAGGTGAGGCCAGCATCAAAATGCCGCCTATATTCAGGCGATTATGAATCTCACTTAGAAAAGCTTTAGGATGATGCAGACGATCAATCAGGTTAGCTGCCAGAATAAAATCATAATCTTTAAACTGCGGTTTCAGGTTGCAGGCATCGGCCTGATAAAACTCGACCTTATTGGCAACCTGTTTAAGTTCAAGTTCTGCCAGTGAGCAGGATTTATATTCCACCAGTTCACCCTCAACAGGAATGCTATACCGCAGGGTCTCTCCTTGCGCCAGCACCACACCTTGCTGAATAAAACGGGCTGAAAAGTCTAAACCTGTGACCTGATCAAAATCTTGGGCCAGTTCAAAGCTGGCGCGTCCGGTGGCACAACCGATATCCAGCGCTTTATGACACGGAATGTTTTGAAAATAAGGACGGGCCAGTTGAATGAGGCTTTGGGCAAAGTTTGGAACAGCAAAATATTCCGCCCCATACTGGAATTCCAGATATTGGGAAATCAGCTGATCACTTTCATATTGAGAGTGAAACTGCGGTGATGTCTCTTCCGCGGCAACATAGCGAAAACCGGCATGCTGGAAAAAATGTCGCCGGAACGCATAGCGTGAACTGTGCAGGGCTTCATTACCGGCTGAAATCCAGGAACCGCCTTTAATCAGATGATGTTGGCCATCGAAGGTTGGGGTACTAAAATCATCATAGAAAGGATGGACTTGAAAGCCTTCAAAAGGATAAATCGGGGTCTCGGTCCATTGCCAGACATTGCCCTGAACATCATAAAAATCGCCATGCTGAAAATGATCCACCGGAAAAGAGTTAGGGCCATATTTTAATTCAATATTGGCTTGCTCAGGACTTGGTAATTTTGGATCCAGTCCTGAAACTGCATACAATCGATACCATTCATCCTCAGTGGGCAGACGAATGGATTCTCCGGTCTGTGCTGATTTCCAGTTACAGAAAGCTTTGGCTTCATGATAATTCACTTCGACTGGCCAGTCCCAAGGCATTGGAACTTCTTCCAGCATCAGTCTTAAGGACCAACCCAGTTCCGTTTTGACCCAGAAGGTAGGATGTGTGGCTTGAGAAAATGCCAACCATTGCTGGCCTTCTTCAGTCCAGTAGTCAGCTGTCTGATAACCTTTTGCTTCCACAAAGGCTAAAAACTCCTGATTGGATACTAGATATTTGGAGGCTTCGAATTCTGCAATTTCGGCATGATGGTGGCCGTATTCATTGTCCCAGCCATAAAAAGCATGTTCGAAATTTTTATGTAAATTGACCTGACCTGCCGGTACCTTTACCAGACTATTTTCAGGCGCAATACCGGTAATGACATTGGCACGCCACTGCGGATGATTCTGTACATAACGTAACTGATGCTGGCGGATTAAAACTGAAGACGTTTCCAGATGAATCCGTTCATGCTCAATGCCCATGATGATGGTCCACCACGGATTGTGCCAGTTCAGTGGAAGCTGTAGCGGCGCATGTTCTATCACTTTCAAGACCAGGGCACGCACCTGATGCCGGTAATCACGTACCGCCTGAATGCTAGGCCAGTGATAGTTCTGTTCATCCAGATCATCCCAGCTCATTTCATCTACACCAATCGCGAAGATACTTTCCAGATGCGGATTTAAACGTTCCGGGATCAGTTGAGCCAGCAACAGCTTATTGATAAAAAAAGTGGCAGTATGACCAAAATAAAAGATCAGTGGATGACGTAAGGCAATCGGTTTGTCATAAAAGGCTTCTTCATTTTTCAGACAGTCAAACAGTTGCTCATAGGTGTCAAAGGTATTTAGAAAATAATCACGTAATACGGCACGCGCTGTCGGTTCATCTTCAAAATCAAGGTTGGGAGTCGGGTGTAGCGTTGGTTTAAGCGGTTTCCATAAACCCATTTCTTCGAGCAGGTCATGAGAAGAAGATAATAAAGTTTTGGAATCAGAAGATTTGATCTGCATTCTGTGCTTCCTTGAATACGTTTTAATTTTTCATCTTCAGGAAAATGAATTTGATACTTTTAAAAGTACTTGAAAGGAAGCAACTGATGCGATGTATTTAGGTAACAAAATGCTGCATCGATATCGATGCAGCAGAGAAATGTGAAAATTAATTTTAAATTGACGGGCCTTGCATCAGTTGAACCAATGCTTCAGCCGCCTTCGATTGAGTACGACCCGGATGCCAGACCATACCGAGCTGACGGTTCATTTCCAGATTCAGATCCAGTTCTTGCAGGTCATGGTTGACCAGGGTTTTGGGCAAGACTGACCAGCCTAAACCAATCGAAACCAGCATCCGGATGGATTCAAGCGGGTTATTGCTCATGGTCGTTTTCGGCTTGATGCCCTGCTTTTCAAACTCGGCCATCGTAATCTGCGTAGTATAGGTCTGCGCAGAAGGCAGCAGGCTTGGGTAATTCACCAGATCTTCAAGAGACAGGTTTTTTTGCTGAGCCAGTGGATGGAATGGTGCGACCACAAAAACCAGAGGATCATTCCAGATAGTGACATATTTTAGGCGTTCATCACCATGCGGTGGCAAGGTCAGGAAAGCCAGTTCCAGATCACCAGCAATGACCTGTTCATGCGCCTGTTCAGAATCTACAAAATGTACATCTAGCGTCACATTTGGATATTGCTGTACATATTCACGCAGATGGCTCGGTAAATGATGCAGGCCAATATGATGGCTGGTGCCAATTTTCAGTTTGCCTTGGACCTGACCCTGTTCATGGCTCAGGGTGTAGTGAATATCACCCAGCTCGTTCAGCCAGTTTTTTACCTTAGGCAGCAGGGAATGTGCCGCATGAGTGGCCTGAACACCACGGCCCGCAGATTCAAATAATTTCACCCCGAAATATTCTTCCAGACTGTGAATACGTTTGGTCACAGCCGGTTGGGTAATAAAAAGCTGATCTGCAGCCAAAGAAATCGAACCTGTTTCCATGACTTTTACAAAGGCTTCAAAAGCTGCGAGATTCATCTTGATCACCTATAAAGTTTTTTTATGCTTAAGTTTATTATTGTAATAATTTAAGAATAAATCAAAGTAAAAATATAGAACTATTGGTTTAATGTTGAATTAATACACATTTTTAAATGTTTTATTTTATGTCATAAAAAAAGCCACCGAGGGTAGGTGGCTCAAAGAGGAAGATCGACAAAAAATTATGCGGTGATTTCCTCATCCTGTTGCTGGCTTTTTGCTTCCCAGATTTTCTCGTGGAAGAAGAAAGCAACTGCCTGTACAGTCGGTTCTAATAAACTCAAGGCAATCGCCATGGTTAAACTGCCTGTGACAAAATAGCCCACTAACATCGCGACAGTGATGTGCATGATGTAATAGCTAAATGTCTTTTTGAACATGCGCTGATTGTTGTCTACGAAACGTTGAATATGTGCCATGTGGATCTTCCTCAAAACAAATGATCTGTGCCGATGAGGAAATAATAATAATTCTCATTTAATTTGTAAAAACGAATATTTTTAATAAAACGATCGGAAAATTAGATTTATAAAAAGAGAGCTAAACCATGATTTAATTTAAGTTTTAAAAGATTCCAAAAAGTTTTTTAACTAATAAAAATGATAAATTAGATTTATGTGAATGCAGCGATATAATCAAAATTAGCGAAAGAATTTACCCAGTCCAGTGGAGCACATCGACATGGCAGGCGAGACCCAAACAGCAAAAACATTATACGATAAGTTATGGGATGACCATTTAGTAAAACAACGAGATGATGGTTCAGCTCTACTTTATATCGACCGTCATTTATTGCATGAAGTGACTTCGCCACAAGCCTTTGAAGGCTTGCAACTTGCTGGCCGTAAGCCATGGCGTTTAAGTGCCAATATTGCGACACCTGACCATAACGTACCGACCTCTAAAAAAGAGCGTGAGCAGGGCGTGGCTGGGATTGAAGATGATACTTCACGTATCCAGGTACAAACCTTGGATGATAACTGTAAGACGTTCGATATTGTTGAATTTGATATTAACGATATTCGTCAAGGCATCGCGCACGTTGTTGGTCCTGAGCAAGGCTTAACCTTGCCAGGTATGACCGTTGTATGTGGTGACTCACATACTGCAACACATGGTGCATTTGGCTGCTTGGCACACGGGATTGGAACATCAGAAGTTGAACATGTATTGGCAACCCAATGCCTGGTTCAGAAGAAAATGAAAAATATGTTGGTACGCGTTGACGGTAAATTGGGTCAAGGCGTAACACCGAAAGATGTGGTTTTAGCCATTATCGGTAAAATCGGAACTGCAGGCGGTACAGGTCACGCGATTGAATTTGGTGGTCAGGTGTTCCGTGACATGTCGATTGAAGGCCGTATGACCGTGTGTAACATGGCAATCGAAGCGGGTGCACGTGTCGGTATGGTCGCAGTCGATGAAAAAACCATTGAGTATGTTAAAGACCGTCCATATGCACCGAAAGGCGAGCAATGGGATCAGGCGGTTGCGTACTGGAATACTTTGCACTCCGACGAAGGTGCTCACTTCGATACAGTTGTAGTGTTACAAGGTGAAGAGATTGAACCGCAAGTGTCTTGGGGGACTTCTCCTGAGATGGTGATTCCGGTGTCTCAAGCGGTTCCAACTTTGGAACAGGCCAAAGATGATGTACAGCGCAATGACTGGAACCGTGCTTATCAATATATGGGCTTAACTGCAGGTCAGCCTTTAGCAGATATTCAGTTAGACCGTGTATTCATCGGTTCTTGCACCAACTCACGTATCGAAGATATTCGTGCTGCGGCTGAAGTAATCAAAGGCCGTAAAGTGGCTTCTAGCATTAAGCAGGCCATGGTCGTTCCGGGTTCGGGTTTAGTGAAACAGCAGGCAGAATCTGAAGGTTTGGACAAAGTCTTTATCGAAGCTGGTTTTGAATGGCGTGAACCAGGCTGTTCTATGTGCTTGGCAATGAATGCTGACAAGTTGCAGCCAGGCGAACATTGTGCCTCAACTTCAAACCGTAACTTTGAAGGTCGTCAGGGTAATGGCGGTCGTACCCACTTGGTGAGTCCAGCCATGGCGGCGGCGGCAGCGATTGCCGGTCACTTTGTTGATGTCCGTTCATTTTAATTGGTACGCAGGAGCAGAAATATGAAAGCTTATACCGTTGAACAAGGTATTGTTGCACCCTTAGACCGTGCCAATGTCGATACAGATTTAATTATTCCAAAACAGTTTTTGAAATCGATCAAACGTACCGGTTTCGGTGAAAACCTGTTTGATGAATTGCGTTATTTGGATGAAGGTTATCCGGGTCAGGATAACTCGGTTCGTCCGATTAACCCGGACTTCGTGTTAAACCAGCCACGTTATCAAGGTGCATCCATCTTAATTTCTCGTGCTAACTTTGGTTGCGGTTCAAGCCGTGAGCATGCGCCGTGGGCATTGAATGAATACGGTTTCCGTACTGTGATTGCGCCAAGCTTTGCTGATATTTTCTTTAATAACTGTTTTAAAAATGGCATGTTGCCGGTAATTTTGCCGGAAGAAACGGTTGATCGGTTATTTAAAGAATGTGCAGCAGCTGAAGGTTATCAGCTAACGATTGATCTGGAAGCGCAGGAAGTTCGTACACCAAATGGCGAAAGCTTCAAGTTTGAAGTGGACCCATTCCGTAAGCATTGTTTGTTAAATGGTTTGGATGATATTGGCTTAACTTTGCAGGCGGCAGATGATATTCGGGCCTATGAAGAAAAAACCAAACAATCACGCCCATGGGTATTTGCTGAAATTCATTCATAAAACAGCAAAAATTGTCATGGCATGACTGCGAAGGCCTTGCTAATATCAGAAGATTATTAATTTTTTTTGATAGGTTAATACAGACATCATGGCAACGTATTGGAAACAGTGGCTTGCTCTAAGTGCAGTATCAGTGCTGATGACCGCGTGTCAGAGCATTGATACCTTCAAACTTAAACATGCCAAAGAAGATGCAGAAAGCAAATCCAATGCCTTGATTTATTGTGCAGGCACACCGGATTGTCAGTTTGAACGTTTAAATCGGACCATGATTGTGGATGAGTCCACCAAGCGAATCAGCCCAGAAGCGCTGGATCAGCGTCTGGTTCGTTTGCAGGCCAAAAACCTGAAACAGGATAATCCGATTTATTTATCTGTGCCGGAAGGGCAGCATGAACTGGTGGTGCGTTTCTATCCGATTAGCAAGGATAAGGCTGAGACCTTGCATCTGTTCCAGCAGTTTAAGGCGAATAAACGCTATACCCTGAAAATGTTCCGTGACCGAAATGCACGTAGCACCAGTTTATTAAATGCCTCTGCACCTGATCCATTGTGTGTGGACCTGTTGCAAGAGCAGAAAGTGATTCGTCGTTTTTGCAAACCTTATAATGTCATCAATGGCATTGCAGAGTTTGTAGAAAAAAAAATTTAACCTAGTCAGGTGGATGCCTGACCTTATAAATGGAAAAGCTCATGTCTAAACAAATTTTGATTTTAGCTGGTGACGGTATTGGCCCTGAGATTGTAAAAGCCGCAGAACAGGTGCTTACACGAGTTAATGAAAAATTCAATCTGGGTTTAACATGGGAACAAGGTCTTTTAGGCGGTGCTGCGATTGATGCACACGGTTCACCTTATCCAGACGTAACGTCTGAACAGGCGAAAAAAGCAGATGCAATTCTGCTCGGTGCTGTAGGCGGTCCAAAATGGGATACGATTGAGCGTTCAATCCGTCCAGAACGTGGCCTGTTAAAACTACGTAGTGAGTTGAATCTGTTTGCGAACTTACGTCCAGCGATTCTTTATCCACAATTGGCTGATGCCTCTAGTTTGAAACCGGAAATTGTCTCTGGTCTGGATATTCTGATCGTACGTGAATTGACTGGTGGTATTTACTTCGGTCAACCACGCGGGATCCGTGAACTGGAAAATGGCGAAAAACAAGGTTTCAACACTGACGTTTATGCAGAGTCTGAAATCAAACGTATTGCCAAAGTTGCGTTCGAACTTGCTGGTCTGCGTGGCGGTAAAGTATGTTCAGTCGATAAAGCCAACGTACTTGAAGTGACTGAGCTTTGGAAACAGACCGTGACTGCACTGAAAGAAGAGCAATATCCGGACATTAACCTGTCTCATATGTATGTAGACAATGCTGCGATGCAGTTAGTACGTGCGCCTAAACAGTTTGACGTGATCGTAACGTCTAACCTGTTCGGTGACATCCTGTCTGATGAAGCTGCAATGCTGACTGGTTCAATCGGTATGTTGCCATCAGCATCATTGGATGAAAATGGTAAGGGTATGTATGAACCTTGCCATGGTTCTGCACCAGATATCGCAGGTCAAAACCTGGCAAACCCATTGGCAACCATTCTGTCTGTAGCCATGATGCTGCGTTATACCTTCCGTGAAGAAGCTGCAGCTAAAGCGATTGAAGATGCGGTAGGTAATGTTTTAGACCAAGGTCTGCGTACTGCTGACATCATGTCTGAAGGCATGACTAAAGTGGGTACTGTGGAAATGGGTCAGGCAGTGGTAACTGCATTGAACTAAGTTACACATTAGTTCCACGTAAAAAACGCAGCCTTGAGCTGCGTTTTTTACGACTGATTTTGATTAACAGGTTCGACCCGAAAGGCTGACAGAAGTTGCAATATTGTCTTTCAGCAAAAAGGTAATCTTGCATTGCAAATTCACATCATAACCTGATGCAGGACTCACAGTGACTGGAACCGGAACTGTGCCAGTACCTGCTGCCGGAAACTGGGCAATCGGTAAGGGAACGGTCACAGGACGTTCCACGACATAGCTGAGCTGTTGGGAGCTGAGCTCAGGCTCACTGATTTGCTGATAACCCAAACGTTTCAGATCTAAATTGCGATCAATATACTGGCTACTCTGCCCAATAAATTGCTGTAAATAAGTTTCACGGTCAGTCTGGCTGATCGTAGGTGTTTGTGCACACCCTGACAGACCGAGCAACAGGATGCTCAAGCCCAATACCAGAGAAGTACCTTTGCTTATCAACATCACATCACTCCTACTCAAGGAACGCTTAAAAACAGTGTAGTAGCAAAGTGTGAGAGGAACTGTTGTAATTTATTATTAGGCAAGACAGGATCAATCAGGCAGTTAGCTGTAGCTGTCAAATTCAAGACAACTTAGAACGCTCTTATATCCACTTTAAAATGAATAAAACGCAAAAATAAGTCTTAACAGGCACGTCCGCTATATTGCACGGATTGAGCAATCCCTTGTTCTAGTTGAAAATGAATCTGACAGGGCATTTCAACCTGATAACCTGGGCCGGGTGCAGTCGCGAATCGTACAGGAGCACCTATACTGACACTTTGCTGAATGGCCGGTGTTCCCAGCGGAAGTTCAATGGTGCGAAGTACGGTATAACTCAGACGTTTTTCCGTTTGTACAGGTGCTTTTGAGGTCTTAAAACCGAGTGCAGTTAAATCCAGATCCTTGCGAATCGACTCTGCAGATTGGCCGATATATTGCTATAACTGCTGATCTATTTGTCGTAATTTTGTCGAATTGGTAGTGGCGCAGGCAGTCAGGCTGATTCCTAGGATCAGAGAAAGCAAGATTTTTTGCATGAATGATTCACTGTTTTTATTAGAGGAAAAATAGAAATTATTATCTTCGAATGCAGTATAGGGAATGTGCAGGGGAATTGATATAAAAGAAAAGACAATAAAAAAGCCACTGGATGAGTGGCTTTTGCTTCCGCTAAAACTTAGCGCGCACGGTATGTGATACGACCCTTAGTCAAATCATAAGGAGTCATTTCGACCTTCACGCTATCGCCAGTCAAAATACGAATATAGTGTTTACGCATTTTACCAGAAATATGGGCAATTACTTCGTGACCGTTTTCTAAACGTACACGGAACATAGTATTAGGAAGCGTCTCGGTGACAACGCCTTCGAACTCGATGAGTTCCTCTTTATTGGCCATAGCCTACCTGAATGAATAAATTGGAAAGGCGCAAATTATAGTCAATTTTTTCGCAAAACACAAGGTGTAACGGGCGTTAGACTGATCATCTGTCAGTAAAATAAGCGAAGTGTGAGTTTAAACTTTTTAACTAAAAAGCGTGTGGTATCTGTTGTCAGTTTGGTCAATCACAGTTAATCTAATTTCAATCTTTTTAAGTATAAATGAAGTACATACAAGGAAGGTTTTTGAGTGAGTCAGCTAACGGATGCATCAGTCGTATTGCGTTTAGGCTATCAGGCGATTCGTCGTGCAGGTTTGCCAACAGAAGAACTTCTGACAAAAGCAGGAGTCGCTTTAAATCAGGTGGAGACCAATGATCGTACTCCGCTCAGTGCTCAGTATGCCTTCTGGGTTGCCGCAGAAGAGGTCAGTAAGGACCCGGATATCGGATTGCATCTGGGTGAACATTTGCCACTTTATCGCGGACAGGTGATCGAGCATCTGTTTATTTCATCAGAGAATTTTGGTGAAGGCTTGAAACGTGCGCTGGCTTATCAGCGTCTGATCAGTGATGCTTTTCATGCCAAGCTGGTGGTCGAAGACGATCGCTGCTATCTGACCAATGGTGAGCAGCCTTTCGCTGAAAGTCTGGTCAATCGTCACTTTACCGAATGTGCGATGTCGGGTGTGCTGCGTTTCTTTAAATTTATTACTGAAGGCCGCTTTGAACCGATCTATATCGATTTCAATTTTTCCAAAGGCGCGGCAGATGAAGAATATTTCCGGGTTTATGAATGTCCGGTAAGTCTGGGACAGAAAGAAACCCGTTTGTATTTTGATCCCAGTATTCTGGATTTCCCGCTTTGGCAGGCAGAGCCGGAACTGTTGCAGCTACATGAACAGCTGGCAATTGAAAAATTACAGGAACTGGCTCGTTACGATTTAGTCGGGGAAGTGCGTCGGGCTATTGGCTCTACTTTAGAAAGTGGTGAAACAACGCTAGAAACTGTAGCCGCTCAACTGAATATTACTCCACGCCGTTTACGTACCCAGCTCAGTGAGGCTAATACCAGTTTCCAGCAGATTCTGTCTGATTATCGCTGTCGTCTGGCTAAACGTCTATTGGCGAGTACCAATGAAAGTGTGGAGCGGATTGTTTATCTGACTGGATTCTCGGAGCCAAGTACTTTTTACCGTGCGTTTAAACGCTGGACCAATGAAACACCGGTTGAATATCGAAAGCGCAAGCAGCGTTAATCTTTAAAATCTAAAATCCTCCCCCAACCCCTCCTTTAATAAAGGAGAGGAGTTCCCATTGCTGTCCCACAATTTTTCACAAGAGGAAGCTCAAATGAGCTTCCTCTTGTTTTATGGGTATTTTATCGGGTGAAAATAAAGCTTTTAAAGTTCTTCTTTCAAACAAATTCACTTGAATTATTC
>NZ_VPDQ01000032.1:0-31656 GCF_013417535.1 Acinetobacter sp. YH12241
TGCGTTGTGAGTCGTGTCACGCTGAGCACCTGGTTGCGTTCAGCTGCAAACGTCGGGGCTTCTGTCCTAGTTGTGGCGCACGGCGTATGGCCGAAAGCGCCGCGCTACTGGTCGATGAGGTTCTGCCCGTACAGCCCATGCGCCAATGGGTACTCAGCTTTCCCTTTCAATTGCGCTTTCTGTTCGCCAGCCGGCCGGAGGTCATGGGCCGGGTGTTGGGCATCGTTTACCGCGTCATCGCCACGCATCTGGTCAAGAAAGCGGGCTATACCCACCAAGCGGCCAAGACCGGTGCCGTCACCCTGATCCAGCGCTTCGGCAGTGCACTGAACCTCAACATTCACTTTCACATGCTGTTCCTCGATGGCGTGTACGTTGAGCGTCCCAATGGAACAGCCCGGTTCCTCTGGGTCAGGGCGCCGACCAGCGCCGAACTCACCCAACTGGCGCACACCATCGCCCATCGGGTCGGCCGCTATTTGGAGCGGCAAGGCCTACTGGAGCGGGATGCTGAAAACAGTTACCTGGCCTTGGATGCGGTGGATGAAGATGCGATGACTCCACTGCTGGGGCATTCCATCACGTATCGCATCGCCGTGGGGCCACAGGCAGGGCGCAAGGTGTTCACCCTGCAGACACTGCCCGCCTGCGACCCGGAAGATCAGTTTGGTGACATGCCCGGTAAGGTTGCCGGTTTCTCGCTACATGCCGGCGTAGCGGCCAAGGCCCATGAGCGCAGCAAACTCGAACGGCTGTGCCACTACATCAGCCGCCCGGCGGTGTCTGAGAAACGGCTGTCGCTCACGAAGAATGGCAACGTGCGCTACCAGCTTAAGACGCCGTACCGGGACGGCACCACGCATGTGATCTTTGAGCCGCTGGACTTCATCGCAAGACTGTCGGCGTTGGTGCCGAAGCCACGTGTGAACCTTACCCGGTTTCATGGGGTGTTTGCGCCCAACAGCAAGCACCGCGCCCTGGTTACACCTGCCATGAGGGGCAAGGGGAGCAAAAAGGTCAAGGTATCGGATGAGCCGCCAACACCCGCTGGGCGGCGAGCGTCGATGAAATGGGCACAGCGGCTCAAGCGTGTATTCCAAATCGACATCGAGACTTGCAGCGAATGCGGCGGTGCCATGAAGGTGATTGCCTGTATTGAAGATCCGGTAGTGATCAAGCAGATCCTCGACCATCTGAAGCAAAAAGCCGAAACCAACGAGTCCAGCCCGTTGCCCGAGAGCCGGGCACCACCGGCTGGCCTGTCGCCGGGTCTGTTTACCTGACCCGTCCCAAACGATTCCGATCACGATGCTGCGGTAATTCAGCCGCGGCAGGGATGCGTTATGCCGGCGGCTTGGGTTGGCCCCGGCTGTCGGGAAAAACGGGTGAATTTTCGGCGGGATCGATGGCTACACGGGCCGGATTCAGAATCACCCACTGGCAAAGCAGGCCGTCATTCGCGGTCTACAGTGGCTGGACTTGGAGAAAAACGGCGTTTATTCTTCCTATACTCTTTTATATCTGATAATTGCAGATTAAATTCAGATAATAAAACATTTACAATATTTTTGAATTGAGTTTCAGAATAAAAAGCTTTATTATGATGTTTTATTCTGGATAAACGCTCTAGTTCCCAATATCTTAATAATGACAATTTACCACCATCATATTCCCAAAGTGAAATATTTTGGTCGTGCCTTTTTGTATCTGTTTTATAAAAATTGGCATACTTGTTTATCTCTACATATGCAAATAAGTAGTAACCTTTTTCCAATTAAGTACCCTTTTATTTAATATCTTTGAGTTCTGCTTCTGTGGACTTTTTCTAATTTTGATTGTTCTTTTAAAAGTTTTTGATAAGAACCTTCTACGAGTTTTTTCTTGTCTTGGCATACAAACTGCTTATATGTATCGAACATTTTAATCCATTGAATATATGTCCAATCGGAAAAATTTAGTTCACTATCTAAATTGATAATTTTTTTCAAACGTTTTTGCTGTTCATAAGAAAAAATATTTTTTGTTTTTTGTTTAAAATTTAATCCTGGGGCAGTATACATATATGATAAAAAATCCCAATATTCTAACATTGTTGCTTTTTTTATATCACAATATTCTTTTTTATGGAAATGCACAAGAACTATAGACACGTTGGGTTTTGGTTTAAAATCTGAAGGCAAAAACTCATAAGCCAGTTTTATATCATATAACGGTTTGAACATAAGTGATTTTAATGTGTCTTTATAATATGGAGTGCCTGCGTATTTTAACATTGCTTCGTACTGCATTATAATATACATATCTTGTGGCGGGTTGATTGCTGTTAGTAATCTTGTTAAGATTTCTCCCGTCATATTAAACGGTATATTAGAAAAAACTTTATAATTGCCATCAGGAAGTTTTATGTTCATAAAATCTTGATTGATAAGTGTTAGTTTTTCACTATTCAAGTTTTGCTTTAAAAATTGATACAAAGAGGTGTCTAATTCAATTGCAATTACACTTTTACTTACTCTTAATAAATGTTCGGTTATTATGCCTTTTCCCGGACCTATTTCATATACAATGTCAGTATTATTTATATTGCTATTTTCAACAAGGCTACTAACTAATTTTTTATCGTGTAAGAAATTTTGTGAATCCCTAATATTTCTTTCCATAAATTCCCTTTAATTGCATAATCTTTAATAGTTTATATAATTAATTATAAGATGAAACGTACAGTTTGTCAACTATTGCCATTTAAATTGGACATATAGCAAGCATACAAAATAATGGTGTTTTTACATATAAAAAACTACTAATACTGGTTACAAATCTTAAACCAAATAAAAATTTGCATAAAAAAAGATGTGATGATTATTAAATTCTTCACAACTTTTATATGTTAATATTTAACCAAAACATTAGATTTTAATATGTTTAGTATTTTACTCTCATACTGGCACCGTGAAGTCTACGTCAATTCCCCAAACATTTAGAGTAAGTGCAAAAAAGCCATTTTTAAAATTTGTTTCGGACAAGTAAAAAGTTTTAGGCTCATCAATTCCCCAATAATATATATCTATATATTCTGCATAAAGAAATTTTTGAGATTCTTCATCGTATTTTATGCCTTCGACACCATATCCCTCTTGAAACCTATAATCGCCTAGTATATTGACAAATTCATGTGATAGATAAGGTATTGCATAGTTTTCATCATTGTTATCGTAGACAGCAATTAAGAGTTGGAATTCATAAGTATCATCATTAGAGTCGATTGCATTAATCGTTATCCATTGTAAACCGACACTTGTGTTGTCATATACAAAATCCTCACCTATTAAAACGGTAATAAACTCATTTGAAATTTCATTAAAATCGTAGAGATCGTAAATTAGTACCTCAAAATCTAATTTTAGACCCGAAAAATCCAAATCCATTGGCACAATTAGTAATGGATTTCTGTTGATTGAACCATATGAGGCATAGCTAACACCATAGTCAATTATGTCAGAATAATCAGTTATGTCAGAAAGATCCATATCGGCTATATTAATTATAACTTGTGAATCATGTATTACATCCCCATCTTTAGCAACTAAAAAGGTTTTTGAGGTGAAATAATCTTTTTCATCAACAGTATATTTGATAACTATAAAGCCGTATCCTTCTGTGTCAATGTCATAAGAAACAACCATATCTTTTGTAACTTGAACATTAGAATGTTTGTGGTGATTTATATAATAAATTCCTAGATATAAACTTAGTTTCATGTCGCTTAAGACTTCTTCTAAAGTGGAGCCTAATTTAACGGATTCAGAGTCTATATCAATTTCAATTTTATTATTAAATGCCAAGTTTTTTGAAAAATCATCGCTTGATATTTCATCTAAAATGGTTTTAATTTTTATTTCAAACTCATAACCTTCAATCTCAATTCTTGTATTATGAATGCCTTCATCCAATATTGTTTCTTGATCTTCATCAATTATGTCCTCAAAGCGAACAGTGTTAAAATATCCATTATCGTAAACTAGCACTATATCAGAAAAAAGCATACCTGCATTATATTCATTGATCTCTTCGTCTTCGATTGCGGTATAAAAAATTAGACCATAATTTCCATTAACATCTTTAGTTGGAGAGAGGTTTATAACTGCTAAAACCTCAAATTCCTCGTCATCTGCAACAAACAAGTCTTCGCGTATTAATGCTGCGTATTCGTTAAAGGCAAAAATAACATCTTCCGATATTTGGGTAAATAGAACAGCTTCCCAATTAGAAAAATAAGCATAAAAATCTTGAGTGCCTTTATTTATTACAAGCCGAATTTTCTAAATTACCTAAAGGAGGTAAGGTTCTTTGCTTAGCCGAAGGTGAAGGTCGCAATGCTGTGTTTTTAGCCAAGCAAGGTTATGACGTTACAGCGGTTGACCAGTCTAGCGTCGGCTTAGAAAAAGCACACAAATTGGCGGCTGAACAGGGTGTAAAAATCACCACAGTGGTAGCCAACTTAAATGAGTATGATTTAGGCGTAGACGCTTGGGATGGCATCGTTTCAATTTTCGCTCATGTGCCTCTTGAGTTACGGTTGAAATTGCATAAGCAGGCAGTGGCTGCATTAAAAGAAAATGGCGTCTTTATGCTAGAAGCCTATACAGCTGCTCATATTGACATGGATGGAGTGGGTGGTCCTCCTGCCTCGCAAATAGATATGTTTATGTCGCTTGAAGGGTTGCAGCAAGAACTAAACGGTTTGGATTTTATAATAGGTGCTGAAGTAGAGCGTGAAATCTCTGAAGGAAACTATCACCAGGGTAAAGGAGCAGTCGTTCAAGTGGTTGCCTGTAAGAAATAGTTAGTTAAATAGTAAGTTCTAAGGAAAGTAATGAGTACGTTTAAGCAATGGGTAAACCGTCTTTTAGGAGACGTAGGAACCGTTTTTTACCTATCAATACTCTTTATTGGTTTGTTTTTAATTGCCACAGTCAGTAACCCTGATGGCGTTCAAGAGTTAGCGCAAAAAGCACTGGATGCGACCGCTGATGACTTTGGCTGGTTGTACTTATTAGTGACCAGTGGCTTTGTCATTTTTACACTCTGGTTGGGGTTGTCACGCTTTGGCAGTATTCGCCTCGGGCCTGATGACGAGGCACCCGAGTTTAGCTATGGCTATCGCAAGGATGCGGATCATGCCCCAAGTGGCGGCCAGGATGGCCAGCCGGGACGAGAACACTGGTCGTTACCAGCGTCACCGGCCCGAGCAAACCCTGCTCTATCGGATCGTCGAAGAATACTACCAGACGTTCGCTGCCCATTTGGCGGCGCAGGGCAGGGAACTGCCCGGCTATGTGCAACGCGAGTTTGATGACTACCTCAAATGCGGCCGTCTCGAACACGGCTTTCTGCGGGTGCGTTGTGAGTCGTGTCACGCTGAGCACCTGGTTGCGTTCAGCTGCAAACGTCGGGGCTTCTGTCCTAGTTGTGGCGCACGGCGTATGGCCGAAAGCGCCGCGCTACTGGTCGATGAGGTTCTGCCTGAACAACCCATGCGTCAGTGGGTGTTGAGCTTCCCGTTTCAGCTGCGTTTCCTGTTTGCCAGCCGGCCCGAGATCATGGGGTGGGTGCTGGGCATCGTTTACCGCGTCATTGCCACGCACCTGGTCAAGAAAGCGGGCCATACCCACCAAGTGGCCAAGACGGGCGCGGTCACCCTGATCCAGCGTTTTGGATCGGCGCTCAATCTGAATGTTCACTTCCACATGCTGTTTCTCGACGGTGTGTATGTCGAGCAATCCCACGGCTCAGCGCGTTTCCGCTGGGTCAAGGCGCCGACCAGCCCAGAGCTCACCCAGCTGACGCACACCATCGCCCACCGGGTGGGTCGCTATCTGGAACGGCAAGGCCTGCTGGAACGGGATGTCGAAAACAGCTATCTGGCCTCGGATGCGGTGGATGACGACCCGATGACACCCCTGCTGGGGCACTCGATCACTTACCGTATCGCTGTCGGTTCACAGGCGGGGCGAAAGGTGTTCACTTTGCAAACTCTGCCGACCAGTGGTGATCCGTTCGGTGACGGGATTGGCAAGGTAGCCGGGTCCAGCCTGCACGCCGGCGTGGCGGCCAGGGCCGATGAACGCAAGAAGCTCGAACGGCTGTGCCGGTACATCAGCCGCCCGGCGGTATCCGAGAAGCGGCTGTCGTTAACACGAGGCGGCAACGTGCGCTACCAGCTCAAGACGCCGTACCGGGACGGCACCACGCACGTCATTTTCGAACCATTGGATTTCATTGCAAGGCTGGCCGCCCTGGTACCGAAGCCCAGAGTCAACCTAACCCGCTTCCACGGGGTGTTCGCACCCAACAGTCGGCACCGGGCGTTGGTCACGCCGGCAAAACGGGGCAGGGGCAACAAGGTCAGGGTGGCTGATGAACCGGCAACACCAGCACAACGGCGAGCGTCGATGACATGGGCGCAACGGCTCAAGCGTGTTTTCAATATCGACATCGAGACCTGCAGCGGCTGCGGCGGCGCCATGAAAGTCATCGCCTGCATTGAAGACCCTATAGTGATCAAGCAGATCCTTGATCACCTGAAGCACAAAGCCGAAACCAGCGGGACCAGGGCGTTACCCGAAAGCCGGGCGCCACCGGCTGAGCTGCTCCTGGGTCTGTTTGACTGACGAGCCTGAAGGCCAACGATACCAATCAAAATGCTGCGTTCACAGCGCCGCGGCAGGGATCCGCCGTGCTGGTTGTCGGAAAAGGAGCCGCTAGTGGGAAAGAGGAGGGTAAATTTTCAGCGTTGCTGGCTCCCCGTCAGCCGGATTGGGTTGCATCGCAGGGGTGTCGAAAGAGTCAACTGCGGTCCAAAGCTGTTGGACTTGGGTGAAAAGGGCGTTTATTCTTCCTATACGTGAACCGCATCCTACGGAATGAGTAACCCTTGCCCTATTGTGAGTAGAACGTCGTATAATTCAAACGAAAGCAGTTAATAGGTATGAAATATCACAGCACAAAAGAGCGACAGGACATGTTTAGATGATGTTATTATAAAATAATAACATCATGGATGAATAAAAAATAATTTTCTATCTTTACAACTATGTTATACTTCTATGATAAGGCTATGATGGCAAAGCCTTGGTTTTCCTAATCAAATAGTCGCCGAGATGGCTTCAATGCGACAGTAGGTCTACTGTCTCACAATTAATTCATGTATCAGATTTTTGTTCCCTGATGGGAAGTGTTATCCATACGAAAAGAATATGGGTAAAGTGTTACACCTGTATATGACATTCAGAATGTCCTGTCGGGGGAACTGGTACCAATTTAATAAAAGAAAACAGTATAGAAATGACAATCGAAGATATGCAAACATTAGCCCTAGAGCATGGGCTGAGAATTTCGGAAGAGATGAGCGTCAATGAGATGGGCATCGACTTTAGAGTTGCCTTTGTAAAGGAAGTAAACGGTGAGAACTGGGTACTCCGTATACCTCGAAGAAGCGATATGCTTGAACAAATCGAAAATGAAAGTAGAATATTGGATTTAGCCAAAAGAAACCTGTCGATCAATGTCCCTGATTGGAAAATTGTATCGGAGCGCCTAATAGCCTACCCTTTACTGGAGGATGCGCCTGCTCTGACATTCGATGCGATAACACATGAGGTTTCTTGGAACATAGATCGCGATAGCATAGCTTATGTGGAGTCTCTGGCAAAATCATTGGCCGAATTACATCGTATTACAGCTGACGATGTGAGAAAGAGCAACTTGAAAATAATGACTCCAAGTGAATTGAGGACCGAAATAGCTGACCGTATCCACTTGGTGAAATCTGAGATAGGTATCAGCGAGCCGTTGGAAAACAGATACCGTAGATGGTTGGACAATGACCCTTTGTGGCCTGAATTCACTTGTTTCATCCATGGCGATCTCTATGCAGGGCATGTCTTAACCTCGAAGGAAGGTAAGACCTCTGGTATCATAGATTGGTCTACTGCGCATATGGGTGATCCTGCACTGGACTTTTCTGGTCACGTATCGGTTTTTGGAGAGGATAGCCTGAAGAGTTTGATAACGGAGTATGCTAAACAAGGCGGAACGATATGGGATAGGCTCTACGAACAATCTATAGAGAGGGCTGCTGCAGCTCCATTAGCATATGGCGCTTTTGCGGTAGAGTGCAACGACGATAATCATATCAATGCCGCCAGAGCAGCCTTAGGTATTGTTCAATAAAATGATGTGAGGATACTTTTTTAAATGCTAAAATAGGAGTTCGATTGGTGCCACTTAAGAGTATCATTGATTTCTATTTTAGCCAGTATCCTCCACTTTTAGGAGCTCCTCGAAACTCGATTTTATGATCATCTCTTAAGATTTTGAGCCACCGCTCTACTATCTTGACAGGAACTAATAGCTCGTTTACTAAAAATGGTGCACGCTTTCCTGGATTAGTTCTTATCTGATTAAATAGTAGATTTACTCCCTCACTTACTCCCTCATTAGATTCGAAAAGTAGCTTTGATGAGACAATAACTCGAAAACCGTGCTGGAAATTTTCAAAGACAGGGGGACGCAGACCATAGGATGCGAAGCCTTCTTGGATTCGTTTGATGCCTGACCCATATTTTTCAATAAAATGCGCTTCTTTGAACGTGGCAGATATCCTTTTATTGCGCGCCCATGGCGAGTAATCTTCACGAAGAAGCTGATCAATCGTTAAGTTATCAGCTAAACCACCTGGATTGAAAAACTCTATGGAATTGTAATACACCCTGATTATGGAATCGGCAAATTAATTTGGACTTGGGTGAAAAGGGCGTTTATTCTTCCTATTACGTTGTCGGCAGCGGGCCAAAAAGGAATACGTCCATGCCCATCGAGGTGAAACCGGCTGTGAGCGCGGGTTCAAGCATATAGCCCGACAGGCGCGTATCCTTGCCGATCACGACACGATGGCGGTGGTCACCGCGACGAAAGACACGGCCAGCCGCCATGCCGACGCGCAAGGCGGTTTCCGCCGTCATCGCGCCTTCGTTGGCTTTGCCACGAATACCGTCTGTGCCGAAATATTTGCGCACCATAAGGTCGATTATCCTGTCGTCGGGTCGCCCTCAAAGGGGACATGCCTGCTGAACCGCGAATATAGAGAAATATCCCGAATGTGCAGTTAACGAATTCTTGCGGTTTCTTTCAGCGCCGCCAATACCGCCAGCCCGTCGCGCAAGGGGCGCGGCTCGTGTGTGCGGATGAAGTCAGCTCCACCTGCGGCGGCGGCAAGCTCTGCAGCGAGTGTCGCGGCCCCGACATCCCCCGGACCACGGCCTGTGAGCGCGCGCAGAAAGGATTTGCGCGAAACAGACAGAAGCACCGGCAAATCGAAGCGCAGCCGCAATTCATCGAACCGCGCCAGCACCGAGAGCGAGGTTTCGGGAGCAGCCCCCAGAAAAAACCCCATGCCGGGATCAAGGACAAGGCGGTTGCGTTTGATACCGGCACCCGTCAGCGCCGCGATGCGCGCGTCAAAGAACGCCGCAATGTGATCCATGATGTCGCCAGCGGGTGCCTCGCGCCGATCTGCCTGCCCGTCTTGCACCGAATGCATAACGACGAGTTTGGCAGATGATTTCGCCAATTGCGGATAGAACGCAGCGTCTGGAAAACCGCGAATATCATTGAGATAGGCCACACCACGCGACAAGGCATAGGCTTGCGTCGCGGGTTGATAACTGTCGAGCGAGACGGGAATGCCATCTGCCTTGAGCGCGTCCAGCACCGGCGCGATACGCGCGATTTCTGTGTCGGACGAAACAGGCGCGGCGTCGGGATTGCTGGATGCCGGACCGAGGTCGATCACATCTGCCCCCTCGGCCATCAGCTTACGCGCCTGCGCAATGGCTGCGTCTGGCGCCAGATACCGGCCTCCATCGGAGAAACTGTCCGAGGTTATGTTGACGATGCCGAAAATGATGAGCGATTTATTCATGGGGGCTTCTATAATAATCTCTGTACACGACAAAAATAGATAACTCATTGAAATAATGTCACAATAATTGTTTTCTAACGACGAATACTATGACACATCTCAATGAGTTATATCTTATCTTAAACAAATCTCTAAAATGGAACAAGTCACATTTAAAGTGCTTTGCGCTCATCATGCTTGTGATTATTTTAAAGCAAACATGTAATCTTTCTTCTGCATCTAAAGCCTTGCCCATCAAGTGTTTACCACAATCATTTTATCGACGTATGCAGCGCTTCTTTGCAGGTCAGTATTTTGATTATCGTCAAATTTCTCAGTGTCATCACCAGAACGATGGTGATGACTACGGCGATCTGACCCCAAAGGATTCGGCCTCCGCGCAATGCAGGCTCCAGTCGGCAAAAGAGACGGAGCCGATCAGAGAGTAGGCAAAATCGGGACGGGCAACAGGAAAGAGGATGCCGGAGGGCTGCCGGATACTATCGGCGGCAAATAGGATGGATCGCCTGTGCCGTTATCGTGCCGGTCGAGTGCCATCCAGGAAACGATTGGGCGAATCGCCGTCACGCTTCATTTTGCCTGCGAGGTTGAGTAGATTTTTCAGTGCGGAGTTGCGATTGAACGGCGACCAGACGGCTGTAAAGGCAACCGGCTCCGGTTCATCGAGGAAGGGCAGGAAGACGATGCCGGTCGTCGGCAACAATGACGTTGCCTCGCCGACGATAGTGATGCCGAAGCCTTGTCCGACCATAGATAGCAGCGTGTCGCGCCCCACATCAAAGCGCCGGATCGACGGTGCGGGCCAACGCCCGGCAAGGCGCAGCACGATATGGTCATGGACCTGCGGGCCGGTGCCACCATAGCGAACAATGAAAGTCTCGCCGACCAGATCGGACCAAGTGATTGCGGACTGCCCGGCGAGGCGATGCCCATCCGATAGCACGGCCACCAGCGGTTCGGTCCAGATCGGTCGGGTATGGCAGTCGGGCATCTCGGGCTTGCCCGCGACGAACACCACGTCGAGCTGGTCAGCACGAAGCTGCATCACCGCATCGCGGGCTGTGCCTTCGGTGATCTCAACCTCAATGCCCGTATGTTCTTCCCGATAATGACGGATCAGCTCCGTGAGAAAGCTGCGTGGGATTAAGGCATGGATGCCGATGCGAAGCCGGCCGTATTCTCCTTGAGCTGTCATGCCTGCGGTCTTCACTGCGTGATCGAGTTGATCGACACCCGCCGTGACACGCTCCATGAAGTGCCTGCCTGCGTCTGTTAGCCGAACGCCCCGCGCATGGCGCTCAAATAGCAGGACACCAAGGTTATCCTCCAGCGCTTTCACACGCGCGCTGACGCTCGACTGGCTGATACCAAGTGCCTTGGCCGCATGCCGAAAATTCAGATGCTCGGCGACGGCGATGAACTGAACAAGGGAAATGAGCGGTATCCTGCCAGACAGGATACCGACATTCACGAGGTTTCGATGGTTAGTGCGCCGCATCGGAGCGGGCCTGCTACCAGTCGTCGGTTAGACGACTGGCGACTTCTCGGTGGCAGCCCCACGGAGCCGAAGGAGCACCAGCCCCAACGAAACCAGTACCGCCATCGCCGTGGCGTAACAGATCACGGGCCACGCTGTGTCACCGTTTAAAAGTGCCACCGCCAATGTCCCGACAATGCTGACTATCAGGCTTTGAACGCAGAAGTAGAACGCGACCGCTGATCCCGCGATGTCGTCGAACTCTGCCAAAGCGCCGTTCGCGGTAACGGACACCGTGAAGACAATACCGACCGCGACAACCCACATCGGTAGGATGAAGGTGAGGAATGACGGCGAGCCGTAAAGTTCGCCGATCCCCAACAGGACCGCTCCGCAAACAAGCAACGCCATCCCACGCGCCACGCATCCTGCGATGCCCCATCTGGCGACAAAGGACTTCGCGAAACGGGTTGTCACGATCATTACAAGCGCGACAGTGGCGAAGGCAAAGCTGAATCCGATCTCGGAATATTCCGCTTGGCCTATGAGCACACGGGGAGCCGTCGAGAAGAAGACGAAGTAGGTGCCCATACCGGCGCTAAAGCCGACAGTGTAAACCCAAAAAGCCGGACTCGCGAAGATCGGCAAGACAGATCGGCGCGTCTTGACTTGATCCAGAGGGCGGGTTTCGTGCCACCTGAAACCCGCATTTAGGAGTGCGAGCATCGCCAGTATAGCCAAAGTAATGAATATCGCCTGCCATCCCAAGAACTCGCCGATCAATACTCCGGCGATAGGGCCGAGCGCAGGCACGAACGCCAGCATCGAACTGAAAAGGCCGTAGATGACGACACCCTCAGGACGGTTGGCATAAACGTCGCGAACCGTCGCGAACGTCGCCACCAGCATGGCCGACGCGCCCACTGCTTGAAGTAGACGGAAAGCGACAAAGGCCGGTGCAGTTGAAGACCAAGCTGCTCCCAGAGACGCAATGACGAAAGCCGTTGCGCCCGCAAGTAGAATTGGCCGTCGCCCGATTCTGTCTGAGAGCGGACCAAAAATCACCTGGCCCACGCCGAGCATCACCATATAGAGGCTCAACGTGAGTTGGATCATAGCGGGCGTCGTGTTCAGGATGCCGGGCATCGCTGGAACGACAGGGAGATAAATATCCATCGCCAGTGAAGCGAGGATGTCGAAAGGAGCCATCAGCAGCAGTGCTGCCGGCAGCGTATAGGCCCACGCGGGGCGTGTGGTGGTCATGACGAATCAACCCTCGATTAAGGAATACCGGGCGACGTCTGCTCGTCAGCAATCAGATGAGACTAGCCTTACAGAGCGCCGCAACAACAATACTGGTTGTTGCGGCTTACTTGTCTGCTGACTTGGAATTTCCCATCTGATTACTCCACGCTTACGAATATGAATTGCTACATTTTATCCGATTATCTTTTGCTTTGCAATGCGGCATGGGCGCACTCAGCGTTCCAGCCCCCTCTGCCGCCCTAAATGCTTGCTCCAATGCATCGAGCACCATATCTGTATTCATCCGTGTCGATACTTTCCATCCAACAATTGCTCGTGAGAACACATCAATAATAAATGCAGTATAAACCCAGCCTGAATTTGTTTGAATATACGTAAAGTCACTCACCCACAGTTGGTCAGGATGATCAGCAGTAAAATTACGTTTTACCAAGTCATCCGCTCGTTTTTGATCATCTCGGCTACGGGTGGTTTGTTTGTTCTTACCACGCCAAACACCTTTTATACCTAGCTTTTGCATTAATCGAGCAACAGTACAGCGCGCAATAATATAGCCTTCACGTTTCAGTTTTTGCCAGACTTTACGTACACCATACCGACCTGAACTTTCCTTCCAAATTCGTTTAATCTCCTCAGCATGATGCAAGTCATGTAAATCTCGCTTTGCTCGATGTTCTGGATTTTCACAGAGATCTAGAGTCCGGTAATAGGTTGAAGGTGCGATCGGTAAAATTCTACAAATCGCCTCGACTCCGTACAGCTCTTTATTATTATGGATAAAATCCACCATTATTTGTGTGGGCGGTCGAGCTCCGCCTGGGCGAAAAAAGCGGCTGCTTTACGTAGAATTTCATTGGCGCGTTGCAGTTCTTTATTTTCGCGTTCGAGTTGTTTGATACGTTCTTGGTCTGAAAGCTGCTGTACTTTAACTGGATTTTGTTTATCTAAATATTTTTGATACCAAACACGTAGTGTTTCAGGAGTACAACCCTTGCGCAGTATACTGCTCAGGGAGCAATAGCGGTGATCGCAGCCCAATTCGATGGATAATCTTTCTCGGATTCAATCAATAATTGAACCGCTCTTTCTCTGATTTCAGGGGTATATTTTACTTTTTTCATCGGGACATTCTCTCAGAAAGCTTGGTCTCCGACAAACCCGGTACGGTTCAAAAATCTTCCATTGATTTATTTATATCTGTTAAACCAGTCGCATTATGAAATGTAATATAAGTAGAAATTTCAGTATAAATGGTCATGATCTTTTCTAAATTTGAATATCTAAGCGTCTTCATTAATCAACCTTATTGATTATTAGTTTCTTCTTTTAAAGCTCTTTGTACTGTTGCTATCCCTACTTTAAACTTTTCTGCAACACCTCTAAATGTTGAATTTTCTTCAGCCATTGCTTTTCGTATTTCAACATAGTCAACCTTCCGCTTTCTTCCCTTATATAAGCCCTTCGCTTTGGCTTTTGCAATTCCTTCCTTTTGACGCTCACGGATCATGGAGCGTTCAAACTCTGCAAATGCAGCAAGCATCTGAAACATGAGTTTATTTATTGCCGATTGTGCTACATCATGACTGAAGGTCAAATTCTCTTTATGAAAAATAATGGTTATACCACGATCATTCAGACTATTCACAATTTCGTTCAGATCATTTGTATTACGTGCCAGACGATCAATACTATGAACATGCACCGTATCACCTTCACGCAGATAGTCGAGCATTGCATTTAACTGAGGACGTTCACGGCTACCACCGCTTGCCTTTTCAGTAAAGGTCTTATCCAGGCTGATTCCATCTAATTGACGTTCAGTATTTTGTTCAGTTGAACTGACTCGAATATATCCGACCTGATTAGGCATTCTGTACCGTTAGAGTTTAGATAATTAAATACATATTGTACCGAAATTAAATATTAAGTCTATAAATACGGTTTTTGAGTTGCTTTTTAAGACTTTATTTTGTTCCGTTAGGCTATACTCTATAGTTACATAATTCGTGATTTAAAGAGACCTAGAAAAAGAGAAATGGTATTTATTTGAGCTAATCAAAGTTGAGAAACTTTAGAATTCTTGCGTTAGTCAAATTTTAAGCAGCCAAAAGCTATATTTTATGAGGTTTTAGCCAATTCAAAAATTAGATAAACTATACTTTCGCAAGAGGTCTTTTGATTAAATAATAAGCGTGGAACGTGAAAAATCATAAAAAAAGCCCACCTTGGGGAAGATGGGCTATCAACTAGAAACTACAGCATTGATTTCTATAGAGAATTATAACGCTGTTATTCCTAAGTAGTAATGTCCTACCTTAAAACCAAATAGAAATGTCCTATACAGACATTTCCAAGTCAAGCACAGGATTCAGATTTCGTTCTTTGATTACTGTCTTCTGTGCACGTCTGCTTGGCATAGATTGAGAACGATTACGTTTGTTTTGCTGTTCCAATTCTTCATGCTGTTGTTGAATATGATTGAGAACTGCACCTAAACGTTTATTCTCAACAATCTCTCGCTGGTTAAGCTGACTTAATTTATCGAAGATGCTGTAATTGATTTTTCTTCCCTGATATTCAATCGCGACTGTACCATCCGGGTATTCCAGGAACTCAAGATACTTACTAATCAATCTTTGGTTTTCTTCCGTGTTTTCCAGGAGATATACGCATTTATCATAAGTAATCGTCAGGCTATTCGTGACTCTGCGGGGTTCACGCCAGGTAAAAATATCATCTAATTCTTCGGCTGTTTCAGTGACAGTCCGGTGTAGATCCTTGGGATTAAAGGCCATCTTGGCAAACTTCTGATTGAATTGCTCAATGAAGCAGGGTAGCCAGGCATTCGCTTGTTCAATCGAACAGATGCCTTCCAGGCGCATTTCTTTGATCAGACGGTCCTGAAGCGTTCTATTGGCTCGTTCTACACGGCCTTTGGCCTGTGGTGAATTAGCGAAGATAATATCGATATTCAGGGTGCTGAGTACGCGCCCAAATTGCGTAATCTTGGTGTCTTTCTTGCTGCTTTGATTCACCCTGAAGACTGAATGTTTATCGCTGTAGAAGGCTAAAGGCTTACCATGCTGCTCAACATACAAACGTGTTGAAATCATATAGTCAAAGGCTGATTCTGACTCACAGAAGCGTAAGTGCTGCAATTTTCCTGTGGCGTCATCGATAAACACCAATAGACAGCATTTAGGGGCTCTTCCTTCAAACCAGTCATGATGTGAGCCATCAATTTGGATCAGTTCACCATAACAGTCCCGGTTATAACGAGGCTGATATGGGCGTTTCAGGCGTTTGGAGCGAGGAATCCATAAATCGGCTGCAATCATCCAGGAACGCAGGGTTTCCACTGAAATATCGAATCCATGAATGGTAGTCAGCTTTTCATGCGCTAAAGTGGGTCCGAAACCATGGAATTGCTCAGCAACCATATTGAGGCACTTGAGCCTGAGTTCTTCAGGAAGCCTGGAATTGCTGGTTTGACCACGACCGGCATGGGCTAATGCAGCTGGGCCTTGAGCTTTGTATTTTTGCAGTAAACGCCTGATCTGACGTTCTGAAATATGAAGTAGCTGAGCAGCCTGGGATTGAGTTATGCGTTGATCGCAGATTTCCTGCACGACCGACAATCGTTTAAGTTCTTTATCCGACATAGACACCAACATATCAAACCGTCCGCTTCGATAATCGCAAAAGCGCATATTCTAAAAGCGGACATTTTTACTTTGGAGAAACCGGACATTTCTATTTTGGAGTTACAAACGCATTTCGTATAAGGTGTATTATGTTAATTTTAGATTTTTTAAAAAATTAGGGCATCCATGAATCCTTTAGAATTCTACTGTTTAATATTGAAAAATATGGATAAAAACCTGGCTAAGAAACTAGGTAAAATTGAGAAAAAATATACTAATGTTCCATTTAAAAATGATGAAATAGCTAAAGTTAAAATTAAATCCGAATTTGCTTCAGAAATGGGGTTTTTCGTACTTAATTCAGCAACTTCTTTAGCTGTAGATGAAGAAAACTATAATTTTGCATACTGCTTAAAAATCTTAGAACTATATCCAATTAAGAATAACGATTTTTTTTATTGGAATGAGCATATAAAGCTATTTTCAGAATTAGAAAAAAATAATTTTTTATATGAAGATGTCTGCAAACTACATGATTTTCTGGTAAATAACTTTAGCTTTAACGGTGATTTAAAGAATATTATTAGTCATGAGATGCTTAGAAATTCTGGCGTCAATATACTGCTAATTTTAATTCACTTAGATCATTTAATTTCTAAGAAGTGGGGATTCCAATCAATCTCACTAAACCAAGCATTAAAGTTTAAGTTTAAAAATAAACGACCATACTTCCCATCAAAAACTTTTACAGATTTTCTTTTATTTATCTTAAAGATAAATGCAAAGTTTGAAGCAACAAAAGGACATAAAGTCGAGATTCTGAAGACTATTCCTCCAACTAATGGTTTTGAGCAATGGTTAGATCCTTCTCTCGAAGATGAACAAATTAAAGAATTTATACAACTAATTAAAAAAGTTAGAGAAAACAGAAGACTATGCTACTTGAATGAAGTCTATGAGTTCCTAGGTCTACCTTATGGTGAGTTTAAAAATGATGAAATTTATGAACAAGTCTCAGAAGAGAATTATTTATTCCTGAAAAATGAACTTCCAGAAGATAAGTGGTTTGAAAGTATTAATGCCATAGCTGGCCTATGGTTAATATATTTTTGGCAAGACTTTTATTATAAACATTTTCAAAAAACAGCCAGCGTTTCTACGTTAGCTACATCAGAAGATTTTATCGTGATATGGGAAGCCTTCCTGAAGAAATATCCTTCAGAAGGCCAATATCTTTGGCCTTCTGAATTGATATTACAAGATAAATAAATTTTTATTTACGAGGTGGATTATTGTCTCGGCCACCACCTGATGGATTTCCAGTAGTACTAGGCCAACCTGCTGTGCTCATAGTTTTCATCCTTATTTAGATTTCGTAGGTTTATGATTAGGATTCAATTGTCGGCTACGGTTGTCCTGATTCTGCGCATGTTGAATATTATTAGGATTTTTTACTGTAGCACGTTGATCATTCGCTGTTTGTGTCATTGCTTTCTCCTTAAAATGTTTGAACATCTGACAAGGAAAGTATGGCTTCAAAAAAATATGCATCTTGCCTGAAAAACAGTAAAAAAGTTTAAATTTTAACCAAAAAAATTATGTATTTAACATAATGGTGTTATACGAAATTAATGGATGTTCGTATAAATTACTTGCATATTGTATTCGATCGAATACAATATAGTGAGAAGATAAGGAATCCTCATGATTGAAATTAAACGTCTTCCAGAATTTGATGAATGGTTGGATGGCATTAAAGACAATATGACCCGTATCCGCCTGAATCGTCGATTAGATAAGGTTCAACGTGGAAACTGGGGAGACATTAAACCTCTCCAAGATGGCGTTTGGGAAATGAGAGAATTCTTCGGTTCTGGATGGAGGATGTATTACATCCAACATGGTGACGTTGTGATTGTAATGCTTGGTGGTGGAGATAAATCAACTCAACAACAAGACATCGATCGGGCAGTCAAACTATCGAAAACATTGGAGGATTAAAATGGTTAAAGTCGCTGATTTACCAAGTTTTGATATGGCTGAGTCGCTCAAAACTGAAGAAGACATTGTGATGTATCTCAATATGGTTCTTGAAGAAAATGATCCAGCTGAATTAGCCCATGCACTTGGTGTTATTGCTAAAGCTCGTGGCATGACTCAAATCGCTAAAGAAGCAGGGATTGGGCGTGAAGCACTCTACAAAGCCCTACGTCAGGATTCAGCACCACGTTTTGATACGATTAATCGTGTAGTAAATGCTTTAGGCTTAAAACTCACAGTACAACACGCTTAAAACTTTAAAAATATAGTAAAAATGGGAGCTAAAGGCTCCCATTTTTAGATTCGTATAAGGTGTATTATGTTAATTTTAGAAATTCTATATAAATATAGAATTTTTAAAACTTAAATTCTGGCATGTGTCCCATACTTATCAATCATGATCGAACTGGCTTCATTTAGACCACGTACTGTGACATTCGCACCATTCTTTTGAAATTTATTTACAACAGAATCAAGCATGGCGACTGATGTTACATCCCAAATGTGAGAATGGGTCAAATCAATAATCACCTCCTTTACATCCTCTTTAAAGTCAAAACCTTGCATGAATTTTTCAGAAGAACTAAAGAAGATCTGACCTCTCAACTCATATAAACGGGCCATTCCTTCAAAAGATGCTGTCACCTGGATATCATTTTCAAGTTTATTCGCCAGGAACAAGGCTGAAAGTAATACGCCTGTTAACACACCCAAAGCCAGGTTATGCGTAGCAACAACTACAATCACCGTCGCAATCATGACGATATTACTACTCTTAGGATTATCTTTTAACTGAGTGACAGAACTCCATTCAAAGGTACTGATAGAGACCATTATCATTACCGCTACCAATGCAGCCATTGGAATCACTTTGAGCCAGTCGCTGATAAATACAACCAGAATAAGAAGAAAAATGCCCGCAGAGAATGTTGATAAGCGTGTAAGGCCACCTGATTTTACGTTAATCATAGATTGACCAATCATTGCACAACCGGCCATGCCACCCATAAAGCCAGAAGCAATATTCGCAATCCCTTGTCCCTTACATTCCTGATATTTATCACTTGGCGTATCAGTCATTTCATCCACGATAGTTGCTGTCATCATCGATTCAAGTAAACCTACAGCCGCCAGTGCGACTGAATAAGGCAAAATAATCATCAATGTTTCAATATTCAAAGGAATATCTGGAATCAAGAACATTGGAAGTGTGTCAGGTAAAGACCCCATATCGCCCACGGTCCGTACATCAATTCCTAAAGCGATTGCCAATAATGTGATTGCAATGATGCAGACTAGTGGAGAAGGGAGTAATTTTCCTAATTTGGGAACCAGAGGGAATAGATAAATAATTGCTAAACCTAAAGCAACAAAAGCATATACATGCCAGGTCACATTAATCAGTTCAGGCAATTGAGCCATGAAAATTAAGATCGCTAACGCATTTACGAATCCAATAACCACAGATTTAGATACAAACCGCATTAACTTGGCGAGCTTTAAATAGCCTGCCAATATTTGAATCACGCCTGTCAAAATTGTTGCTGCCAGCAGATATTCAAGCCCATGCTCTTTGACCAATGTGACCATAAGCAGCGCCATTGCACCAGTGGCTGCTGAAATCATGGCAGGACGACCACCTACGAAAGAAATCACGACGGCAATACAGAAGGATGCGTATAGACCAACTTTAGGATCTACACCTGCAATAATTGAAAATGCGATGGCTTCAGGGATGAGTGCAAGACCGACGACTAATCCGGCAAGTACATCCCCACGGATGTTAGAGAACCACTGTTCTCGGACATTAGATAACATAAACATAGCCTGTTTTTTAATTTTTCAGATAGGCTAGTGATGTGATATATACAACACACAAACGACTACACCACATCACTAGACAGTGATGAGTTATTTACAGATTTAAGACGATAAATAAACTTAAGGTGGCGTAAGTGTCATAAGATGAAAGAACGTTTTAGAGTAAAAAAATCAGGACAAGGGTAACAGCTAGGTACTTTTTTATAAAGCCTGGATGTTATATCCAAGCTTTGTTTAATCGGTATTTTATGAAGCTTTTGGCTCCCCAAGTAATTGACCTATTTCCAAACGTGTATAGCCACGTTCTTTAAAAATCAAAACAATAGCCTGTTTATAATCTTCAGAAGTAGAAGTCTTATACTTAGTTATCAGTTGATTTTCAGAATTCAGCTCAAGATCATTTTTGATGGTCAATACTTCGCTAGAGATCTTGTTAAAGATATTTAGGTTAAACATACAGGCACTCGTCATCCGTATTATAGCGGCCCGACTATAACGAATACCTGTCTTAGCTACGCTAGACACCCTTGGCCGCAAGGATTACAAATTAAGAAAAATTCCGCAAGTTTTTGTCTATTGAAAGAATAAATAATCTCCCAACTGCTATCTATTTAACATAATGGTGGTTATACGAAATTCTGTTGTAGCCCCATACATTCAAGTTTATTTCTTGCATGAATGTATCCTATAGGATACATTACTCTTATGTACTCAATATATACCACTGAAGTCTTTGATGACTGGTTTACTAAGTTAAAAGACCTGCAGGCAAAAAGACGTATACAAGTCCGAATTGATCGGGTTGAAGATGGAAACTTTGGAGATACTGAACCAGTAGGTGAAGGTGTTTCTGAATTACGTTTCTTCTTTGGACCTGGCTACAGGATCTATTACTGTAAGCAAGGGCAAAGGGTCGTTATTCTTTTAGCAGGCGGAGACAAGTCTACGCAAAGTAAAGATATAAAACTTGCCCTACAATTAGCACAAGATTTAGAGGAGGAGCTGTAAATGGCTATCAAACTTCGCAAATGGGACAGTGCTGAACATCTTAAAACAGAAGAAGATATGCAAGCTTACCTACAAGCCTGTATCGATGAATCTAATGGTGATGCGGCATTCATTGCAAAAGCTTTAGGTAATATTGCTAAAGCTAAAGGAATGGCTCAATTATCAAGAGACACTGGTTTAGGTCGAGAAAGTCTTTATAAAGCACTTTCTGGCGATGTAAATCCAAGCTTTGATACTGTTATTAAAGTCGTAAAAGCACTGAATTTACGCTTAGCAATTTAAAAAAAACTAGTAAAAAAGGGAGCTTTAAGCTCCATTTTTCATTTCAACTTCGTATAACGTGTATTATGTTAATTTTAGGAAAAGTGAAAAATAATCTACAATAGAATCTACGAAAAATTGGCCATCAATTATGCCTGATTTCTCCAGTGGAAATAATTGGATTGTGAGATCCCCCACTCAAAATCATAAATTAGAAAGAATTGAAGCATTTCTTTCCAATTATGCTTATAAACCTCACCGACATGATACTTATGCTATTGGCAGGACTCTTTCCGGAGTTCAAAACTTTCATTACAAAGGTACATTGCAACATAGCTTGCCAGGCATGACTATGGTTCTACACCCGGATGAAAAGCATGATGGTGAATCAGGAACATTAGATGGCTATCGCTATAGAATGATTTACATCGAACCAGCGATGATCCAAACCATTTTAAAGGGTAAACCTTTGCCTTTTATCAGACATGGCTTAAGTAATGATATTCGCCTGTTTAGGGCAATGGATAGCTTTCTAAATAATATAAATAATTATATGGATACCCTAGAAGAGGAAGATGCTCTATTTGATTTGGCAACTACACTGTGTGAAATTTCAGATACTTCATCTAACCAAAACAAAAAATTTGACTACAAGGCAGCAGAGAGAGCGCGTGAGTGTATTTTGGCGTATCCACATGAAAACTTAAGTTTGTCAGATTTAGAGAAACATGCTGATCGTGACCGCTGGAGCCTTTCTCGTGATTTCCGATTATTATTTGGAACTAGCCCACACCGTTATATGATCATGCGTCGCTTAGAAACAGTTAAGTTCTACCTTGCTCAAGGGGAGTCTATTGTTAATGCTGCTTTAAATGCAGGCTTTTTTGATCAGAGTCATATGACCAGACATTTTATAAAAACATTTGGTTTAACTCCCACTCAATGGAAAATGATAAATATTAAAAGATAGCCGTTCGATTTGAACGGCTAATTTGTCCTACAGCAGATTTATTCCATTAAGAAAATCTTTGAACATAAAAAGCCCTGATAAAATCAAGAGTATACCCATCAGCTTATTTAGCCGATTAAACCAGATAGGATTAGCAATTTTGTTGCCTAATACTTTTCCAACCAGAGCATAGGTGAATGGTGCGCCAACAGCACCAAGTGAAATCAGTAAAGAAACTATCAAGATCATGATTCCTGTGATTTTGGCTGCAGGGTACATAATTGTCGTAACAGGTAGAATGACGAGAATGGCTTTTGGATTTAATAACTGAATAAATAAGCCATTTAAGAATGTTAGATGGCTTTCTTGCTGTTGAGTTGTTTCTACATTCGCCCTAATCATTTTTATAGCCAAGTAGAATGTATAAATTGCACCCGCTAAAGCAATATAATGAATCAATCCATGTGGAATAACAGCTTCACCTATATAGCCAAACAATACGAATAAGATCAACATGGCGAAACCAATGCCTAGGTAAAATCCTATAGTCTTTTTTAATTGACCTGTAAGGCCAGAATTTAGCCCCATAAAATTTACAGGGCCTGGGCTATACATAACGCTTAATGTATAAAGAAATATTTCCACAGAGTTCACTCAATTAGATAGCAATAAACATCAAAGAGAGAACGGTATCGAGTTATAGGCCTTAAAGATTGTACGTTTGTGCTGAACTAATTAAAAATTTCTATTTAACTTATGTTCACCTAAAGTTCACTTCATAAGTGTATAAAGAAACTATGTATTGTATTTTCAATTGCTTATATAAATATTAGTCTTGGTTTAGAATTTTAAAGTTCATGAACTATGAGAAAAAACTAAGATACGATCAAAATTGTAGAACAACAAAATTATTTATACTAATTTACAAGCCACGCTGTTTAAGCGTGTCATTAAAAAATAAATCTTTTAATCTCTCCACACAATCTCCACACAATCTCCACACAACATCAGCAATTCATAAACACTGCTATTTCAAAATAGTAGTATCTAAAACCCCCCCTCTGAAAAAGCATGTCAACACATTATCATTTAATAGGTTCAATACTTATTACAACTGTACTTTTAATCGGCTGTACACAAGCCAAAGATGCTGAACAGTCCCCAACAGAAATGCCACCAGCGGTTGTCAGTACCATCACGGTATTACCGCATTCCATGAATTTAATTGAAAATCTTCCAGGCCGTGTTGTCGCTTACCGTATTGCTGAAATTCGCCCGCAAGTAGGTGGAATTGTTGATAAAGTACTTTTTAAGCAAGGCTCTTATGTGCAAGCAGGTCAACCGCTTTTTAAATTGAATTCTGAAATATTTCAGGCAGATGTAAAAAGCAATCAAGCCACTTTAAACCGTGCACAAGCTGAGGTGACACGTTTGCAGGTGCTGTTAAAACGCTACACTGAATTAGTAAAAGTAAATGCGGTTAGTCAGCAGGAATACAACAATACCGAAGCAGATTATCAAAAAGCAAAAGCCGATGTGGCGCAAATGCAAGCCATGTTAAGCAGACAACAACTTAATCTTAAATATGCGACTGTTACAGCCCCTATCTCGGGAACGATTGGTGAAATCTTAGTGACTGAGGGTGCATTAGTTGGTCAAGGTGATACTAATGCAATGGCCGTAATACAACAGATTAATAAAGTCTATGTTGATGTAAAGCAATCAATTAGTGATTATGAAAAACTACAGGAAGCTTTACAGCAAGGTGACGTGTCAAATACCAAACATACGGTTGAAATCCTAAATAGTCAGGGTAAACCTTATAACGTTACAGGTGAAATCCTATTTTCGGATACTAAAGTTGATCCTGATACGGGTGATGTCACAATCCGTATTTTAGCCAATAATGAAAATCAAAAACTTTTGCCAGGCATGTATGTTCGAGTCAATATGAGCCGAGCTCAAGTTGAAAATGCGCTCCTAGTTCCAGAACAAGCGATTCAACATGATATTAGTGGTAAAGCCAATGTTACGATTGTTAATCAAAAAGGTTTAGCGCAAAGCAAGCCTGTTCAGCTTGGTCAACGTTATCAAAATAACTATGTGATCAAACAAGGGTTACAAGCAGGTGAGAAAGTCATTGTTGAAGGGGCTGATCGTATACAGCCTGAGCAAAAATTAAAAATTAAGCAGTGGCAACCTACAAATATTAAGGAAAATGGAGGACAGCAATAATGTCCCAATTTTTCATTAGGCGTCCTATTTTTGCATGGGTGATTGCTTTATTTATTATTCTGTTGGGTGTACTAAGCATCCCCAAGTTACCTATTGCACGATTCCCAAGTGTTGCGCCACCACAGATTAGTATTACGGCAATCTATCTAGGTGCTACGCCAAAAACATTGAATGATAGTGTTGTGACCTTGATTGAGCGGGAAATGTCAGGTGTCAAAAACTTACTTTATTACAGTTCAAGTTCAGATAGTTCTGGAACAGCAACAATCACCGCAACATTTAAACCAGGTACAGATGTAGAACTTGCACAAATTGATGTGCAAAACAAAATTAAAGCCATTGAGTCACGCTTACCTCAAACAGTGCGACAACAAGGGCTGATGGTCGATGCTGCGTCGTCTGGTTTTTTAATGATGGTGGGCTTAAGTTCACCGAATGGCAAATATAGTGAAATTGATGTCAGTGACTATATGACTCGCTATGTGATTGAAGAATTAAAGCGGGTTGACGGTGTTGGTAAAGTCCAAAATTTTGGTGCTGAAAAAGCCATGCGGATTTGGGTCGATCCAGATCGTTTGGTTTCTTATGGATTGAGTATTCAAGATGTGAATACAGCCATCCAAAACCAAAACTTGCCGATATCACCAGGTCGTATTGGTGATGTTCCTGCTTTGACGGGGCAACAAATTACTATTCCTTTAACTGCTCAAGGTCAATTAGAAACTGTAGAGCAATTCAAGAAAATTAGTTTACGTGCTCAACAAAATGGCGCCAATGTTCGACTGTCGGATGTCGCTCGTGTCGAAATCGGGGCACAGATGTATAACTTTGCGATTTTAGAAAATGGCAAAGCCTCTACAGCTGTGGCGATACAAATGAGTCCTGGTGCCAACGCTGTCAAGACTGCAGAAGGTGTTAAAGCGAAAATTGAACAGTTAGGTTCAGCACTGCCTGATGGTATGAAATTCTCTATACCTTACGACACTGCACCTTTTGTAAAAATCTCGATTGAAAAAGTAATCATGACATTGCTTGAAGCTATGGCATTAGTTTTTATTGTCATGTTTATCTTTTTACACAATGTTCGATACACCTTAATTCCGGCGATTGTTGCACCGATTGCATTGCTTGGCACATTCTCAGTCATGCTGCTTGCTGGTTTTTCGATTAATGTGCTGACCATGTTCGGTATGGTGCTTGCGATCGGGATTATTGTCGATGATGCGATTGTGGTCATTGAGAATGTTGAACGCATTATGGCGACAGAAGGCTTATCTCCAGTTGAAGCCACATCTAAAGCCATGAAGGAAATTACCAATCCGATTATTGGCATCACCTTAGTGTTAGCCGCTGTATTCTTGCCGATGGCATTGGCGTCAGGCTCAGTGGGGATTATCTATCGTCAGTTCACCATTACCATGTCGGTTTCAATTTTATTCTCAGCTTTCCTTGCACTGACATTAACCCCTGCGTTATGTGCAACGATGTTAAAACCGATTGATCAAGACCATCAGAAAAAGGGTGTTTTTGCATCGTTTGATCGCAGTTTTGAGAAGCTGAACAATCGCTATGAACGCAGTTTATTTAAAGTAATTAAACATAAAACCCTCGCAATGTTATGTTTCTTAGGCATTGTCATTGTGCTGATTTTTAGTTTTAAACACGTTCCGACTGCGTTTATGCCAGAAGAAGATCAGGGGTGGTTTATGACTTCGATTCAACTTCCTGCGGATGCAACTCAAGAACGTACCCGTAAAGTCGTTGCTGAGTTTCAAAATTATTTAGACCAAGAAACGGGGATTAAAGACAATATGGCGGTCTTAGGTTTTGGTTTTAGTGGATCTGGTCAGAATACAGCGATGTATTTTACCAATCTATTGCCATTCGAAGAGCGTACTATTACGGCACAAGAAGTCGTGAATAATGCCAATATAGCGATGGCTGAAAGTTCAGAAGGTCAAACCATGTCTGTGTTACCACCAGCAATTGATGAATTGGGTAACTCATCTGGTTTTTCACTGAGATTATTAGATCGTGGCAATATTGGCATGCCTGCTTTAAGAGAAGCACAAGATCAGCTTTTAGCATTAGCAGCACAAAGTAAAATCGTGGCGGAGGTCTATCCTGAAGGTTTGCCAGATGGCAGTTCTGTACAGCTTAAAATTGATAGAGATAAATTGCAGGCATTAGGTGTTAATTTCAGTGATGTGACCGATATTATTTCAACCTCAATGGGTTCGATGTATATCAATGATTTTCCAAATCATGACCGTATGCAGCAAGTCATTGTGCAACTTGATGCCAAATCACGCATGAGTATTGAAGATATTCTTCAGATTAAGGTGAACAGTCAAAGCGGTAAATTGGTTTCAATGTCTGAAATAATTACTCCAATTTGGCAACATTCCCCACAACAATACAATCGTTACAACGGTCGTCCATCATTGAGTATTTCTGGCAGTCCAGCAGCAGGTATATCTTCAGGACAAGCCATGACTGAGATGGAAAATTTGATTGAACAACTTCCGAAAGGTGTGGGTTATGAGTGGACTGGGATTTCTCTAGAAGAAAAACAGTCGGAATCACAAACCTTGTTTTTATTACTGTTGTCGATGTTAGTCGTTTTCCTTGTCTTGGCAGCGCTTTATGAAAGCTGGTCAATTCCATTCTCTGTGATGCTAGTTGTCCCTCTAGGGTTGATTGGCGCCTTTTTAGCAGTAATGTTACGTGGTATGCCAAATGATATTTTCTTTAAGGTCGGCATGATCACGATTATTGGTCTATCTGCAAAGAATGCTATTTTGATTGTTGAGTTTGCAAAAGCACTAAGAGAAGAAGGAATGGGTTTAGTGGAGGCAACCGTTGCAGCCGCTAAATTGCGCTTACGTCCAATCCTAATGACATCTTTGGCATTTACCTGTGGCGTTATTCCTTTAGTCATTGCCAGTGGCGCTAGTTCTGAAACTCAAAAAGCGATTGGTACAGGCGTCTTTGGCGGCATGATCAGCGCAACAATTCTAGCTGTTATTTTTGTACCGATTTTCTTTATTGTCGTCATGAGCATGGTTGAGAAATTCTCGAAACGTAAAGCGGCACATTAAGCATCAAAACTGAGAATAAAAGCTGTGGGTTAACGAGTTTAGCCCACAACAAATCTTTCATTTACATCTTTATTTCAGAATTGATTTAATAAACCATCAATATAGGTTTAATCATGAAAGCTACCAATCTTGATCCGAAACGCTGGTGGATATTGCTCGCTGTCGTGCTTGCATTTCTGCCGATTGTGATTGATATGACTGTACTGCATGTTGCGGTTCCCTCATTAACCCAATCGCTGAGTGCCACAAGTAACCAAGTCTTATGGATTATTGATATTTATCCATTACTTATGGCTGGACTTTTAGTTCCGATGGGAACTTTGGCTGATCGTGTCGGCAATCGTAAGATTCTGCTGATTGGCTTGGTTATATTTGGAATTGCCTCAGTCCTTGCGGCATTTTCCCAAACGGCTTCTATGCTGATTGCCGCACGTGCTTTATTAGCATTAGGCGGTGCCATGATTATGCCCTGTGTATTGGGTATTATTCGCAGAACCTTCGAAGACAGTCGCGAACGTGCCATTGCGCTGGGTATTTGGGGCACAATCGGATCAGCCGGTGCCGCCATTGGACCGCTCATTGGTGGGGGATTGTTAGAATATTTCTGGTGGGGTTCAGTTTTCCTGATTAACGTCCCAATCATGCTGGTTGTCGCACCAATGTGCTATTTCTTATTGTCCCGAAAAGAAGCTATAACCCCTGGACATTGGGCATTTGGTCAAGCGCTATTGCTGATTGTCGGTTTGATTTCGTTTGTATATGCACTAAAAGCAGGCTTAGGCGGTAAACAGTCGTTGTTGATTGTCTTGCCTTTGGTCGTTTTATCTATCGGCTTATTAACCATATTTGTACGCAAACAGCTGAATTCTCCTCAGCCGATGCTAGATCTTTCGCTATTTTCACGTCCTGCTATTTTAGCCGGCATTATTATGGCAATGGTTGCTGCAGGCGCTTTGGCAGGGGTTGAGTTAACTTTGGCAATGGAGCTGCAATATGTCATTCGTTTAACACCGCTGCAAGCCGGTCTTTTTATGGTTCCGATTATGGTTGCGGCCGCTATTGGCGGGCCTATTGCTGGTTTTTTATCCAATAAATTTGGACTCCGTCTGGTTGCGACCATGTCATTAATATTGGCAGCAATTGCGTTGGTCAGTTTGAGTTATTCAGATTTTCATCATCCGGGAATCATCGTTCCCTTTATTTTAGCTTCGATTGGATTAACACTGAGTATTGGTTTAACAGCTTCATCCATTGCGATCATGGGCTCAGTACCTGCAGAAAAGGGCGGTGCGGCAGGTTCACTTGAAAGTACAGGTTATGAACTGGGTACAGGACTAGGTATTACTTTATTTGGTGTTTTCATGGCCTATATATTTGGCAGTCATCTTCAAGTGCCGTCAGATTTAACTGCTGTTTTAGCAGAAAAAGCCAGACTTTCGATTGGTGATACCTATTTAGTGGCGAGCCAGTTACCCGTTGAACAAGGTACAGCATTGATTAACGCAGGTAAAATTGCCTTCAGTTCAGCTCATGTTAATTTATTATTAACAGCAGGGATTATCATCGGGATACTCTCCATTGTGGTATTTTTTATGCTAGCTAAATATCGAGATGAGAATTCATTGTGATGAAATTTATTTGAGGATCATCAAACAGAATGGTTAAGTTCAGACATCAATTTATCTTAAATTTATGGTTTAAATTAAGCCGTATTAATCTGAACTTAACACATTATAAATGAGTTGATGTCTTACGATTTAGTTGAATAGTAAAACAGCTGCCACCTAAGTTTTTGGATTTAGAATAATAAATATGACCTTGGTGTGCTTCAATAATTGCATCAATCACTGCCAAGCCTAATCCAGTACCGCCATCTAGACATGATCTAGAGTCTTCCAGTCGATAGAAGGGTTTGAACAGGTGTTTAAGATGCGATTCATCAATACCAGGACCTTCATCTTCAAACGTCAATACCCAATGTTCTGCTGTGGTTACAGATGTAATATTTATTTTTCCAGCATTCGAATATCTTAGAAAGTTAGAGAACAATGCAATAAAGACCTGTTCCATCCTTCTTATATCAACGCAAACCAATTTATCCGTCAAATTTAAAACAATAGTTAAACCTTTAACATGAAACCGTTCATTAAACATCTGCAGACATTTTTCAATACTATTTTTTAAATTGGTCTTTTCTAGTTCTAATCGTAATTGTTTATTTTCAATAAGTGTCAGTGTCCGTAAATCTTCCACAAGGTAAGATAAGCCTTCGACTTGGTTCAATAAGCTTAGGTGTAAAGCTTTATCGGCAATAAATATACCATCGACAATACCTTGCAAGCGACCTTGTAATATTGTCACAGGTGTTCGTAATTCATGTGCAATTGCAGCATTCCAAACAGTTGAATTCTTAACTGATACTTCAAGTTGGTTTGCCATTTCATTGAAGTTCTCAATAAGAGACTTGATTTCATGTGGAATATCATGATGTGGCTGTTTAATTCTGAGTGCTAAATTGCCTTGTTGAATTTGTTGAATAACATCTGCTAAATCACTAATTGGCTGTGTATAGCGTTTTCCATATTTAAAGGCGAGGATAGTAGAAAGAAAAAAGCCTGTTAATAGCACTAAAAACAGCCAGATAAAGTCAACGGAGGTAACTGAAAATTCATTTGAATTAATAACTTGTGTATTTAGAAAACCTATTTTTATCGCCCAGCTATAAACAAAATAGCCAATCATGAAAGATAACAGCGTAATGCCTAAATTGAATAGGCTCATCATGATAATAAACTGGAAGTTAATTCCAACAGAATTTTTAAAAAAGTTAAATTTCATGATTTTGATCTAAGCGATACCCCACGCCACGGACATTGATTAATAAGCCATTTACATCATTTTCTTCAAGTTTTTTGCGTAATTTGCTGATATGGCTATCTACAGTGCGATCTAAAGCATCACTTTCAGGCATACAGTTTTGGATCAATTCATTACGTGTAAAGACTTTATTCGGTGTTTTTGCCATCAAAAACAGTATCTTATACTCAGTTAACGTAAGGTTGAGCAACTGATTTCTTTGACCATTTGAAATGTAAACTTGATGATGATCTGGATTAATTTCAATATTTCTATAACGAATAATATTAGTTATTTCCATATTTTGGCTTGTACTTCGTCTAAGTACGGCTTGTATTCGTGCAATCACTTCGTTTGGGTTAAATGGCTTAATAATAAAGTCATCAGCACCCATTTTTAGCCCCATGATCTTATTCACTTGATCATCTAAGGCAGTCAGCATAATGACAGGTAAATGACTTGTTTGACGGATGATTTGTAGAATTTCCCAGCCATTTAGTTTGGGTAATTTAATATCAAGGAGAATCAGGTCGATAGAGTTGGCTTTTAGGCACTCTAAAGCTTGTTGTCCATCCAATGCACGGATGACCTGCATGTTTTCATTTTTTATGTATTTTTCAAGAATGTCACCAATATCATAATCATCTTCTACAACGAGAATGACGCTGTTTTCGAAGCTGTGCTGTAGATTTGGATACATATATTTTATCTTAGATGAAGTAGCTATGCATTTTAACATTTAATTGTGTAATGGAGATGATTAGACGAGCAGTCATTTATATTTGTAATTGAGGGGTGACATATAATAAAATTCGTTGCATATCAGTATTAATGAACAAAATGTCAATTATCATTCATTTAACATAATGGCTGTTATACGAAACGAGAGTTGTAACTCCAAAATAGAAATGTCCGGTTTCTCCAAAGTAAAAATGTCCGCTTTTAGAATATGCGCTGTTGCAATTTTCTTAGCGGACGGTTTGATATGTTGGTGTCTATGTCGGATAAAGAACTTA
>NZ_VPDQ01000033.1:0-29863 GCF_013417535.1 Acinetobacter sp. YH12241
CTCATGAAATACGGTATTCTGATGTGACAAAACCTGAATCCTGGTCGTTAAAGTGTTTGTTTGCACTCATATTTTAACTGTTAGGACTCAGGTTTTTTTATTTAAAGCAAACTATGGGACAGCAGTGAGCTTCGGCTTCCTTTTTTATTTTTATTTGACTGTGAAGTTAGCGAAAAAATAAGTCAGGCACATGACAGCCTTTCTAAAAATAGTTAGCCTGTGCACAGGAAATAAAACGATAAACACGATAAGGATAAAAGAATGCTGGCTTACGATGCTGACCTGGAACTTTTCCGCGACAATTTCAAACGCTTTATGAATGAACACGTAGCGCCTTACTATGAAGAGTGGGAGCGTGAAGGCATGATGCCGCGTTCAGTCTGGAATGCGATGGGTGAAAATGGCTTCTTATGTGTCGATGTTCCGGAAGAATATGGTGGCTACGGTGTTCCGACCCACTATTCCCTGATGTTAATCGAAGAGTCAGCTCGAGCAGGCTATAGCGCCATCTCAACCGGCCTGTCTTGTCACTCGGATATCGCAGCGCCGTATATCTTGCATATCGGTACAGAAGAGCAGAAAAAATACTGGCTACCGAAAATGGTATCTGGTGAAGTGGTCGGTGCGATTGGCATGACTGAGCCGGGTGCAGGTTCTGATCTGCAAGCCATGCGAACCAATGCCATCTTGCAGGGTGACCATTATCTGTTGAATGGTTCTAAAACTTTTATCTCCAATGGTCAGCATGCTGACTTAGTCGTATTAGCCGTGAAAACAGATCCACAAGCACGCGCCAAAGGTGTGTCTTTGATGCTGGTGGATACGCATCTGGAAGGCTTTAAAAAAGGCAAGAACTTGGACAAAATTGGTCTGCATTCACAGGATACTTCAGAGCTGTTCTTCGATAATGTCAAAGTACCGAAAGATCAATTGCTGGGTCAGCCAGGTCAGGGCTTCGTCTATCTGATGCAGGAACTCCCACGTGAACGTACCGCTATTGCTGCTACTGCACTGGGCGCCATTCGTGGCTCGATTGATGTAACGACTCAATATGTCAAAGAGCGTCAGGCCTTTGGTCAGGCGATTGGTCAGTTTCAGAATACCCGCTTTGTACTGGCACAGGCCAAGATTGACGAGCTGGCAACAGCAGCTTTCTATAACCAGAATGTTGAGTTGTATATGCAAGGCAAGCTGGATGTTGAAACGGCAGCAGCGCTAAAGAGCTTTTCAACAGATATGCAGATGAAAGTTGCTGATAATCTGCTTCAGCTCTTTGGTGGTTATGGCTATATGACGGAATATCCGATTTCGCGTTTCTTTGTTGATGCTCGCATTCAACGGATCTATGGCGGTACCAATGAAATCATGAAAGAAATTGTTGCACGTGGTCTGCTTGGACGTTAAAAATCAACAGATAAAAAAAGAGTCCGAAATGGACTCTTTTTTTATAGAAAGAATATTCTTGAAATCTAGATATTTTATTATTTTAAGATTTTAGTACATCCAGACATTCATGAATAAAAATTGGCAAATCATTTGGCACTCGAGATGAAATCAGCTGATTATTGTCATTGACCAGTTCAACATCATAATACGTCGCACCCGCATGTTGTACCCTAGGTGCATGCGCACGGATACTGGTAATGATGCGGTTCTTTAAAACATCGGCTTCACTCAGGAGTAAGGAGGCATCACAAAGACTAAAAATGGTCTTTTTGGCCTCATTAAAAGCCTGAATGAAATGTAAGACTCGCGTATCGTTGGCGAGGGACACTGGTGATTCACCGCCTGGAATGAGCAGGGCATCAAAATCCTCAATACTGATATGATCAATTCCCCGATCAATGATTACACTCGACTGGCCATGTAGTCCATGTACGACTTTTCCGGCATGCAATTCAATATTACAGACACTGTGCTCTGCAGCAAGTAAGGCTGCAACAGGTTCAGTATATTCAAGATCTTCAAAATTATTCGTTACAAGTACCGCTATTCTTTTTGGCATTATAGGCACCCCCAATATAGTTTTAAATTAGACTAGCGATTTAAGGTTTAAAAAACGTCTCTGCTTTGTAACCAAATAGTGATTTAGTGTAAAAAATCCAATTAAATCAAAGGAAAATGATCAAAAAAACAGTTTTCTATGTGCATTTTATTGTGAACTGTCACTCAGATTTTAAGTAGTTAAACTAGAGGAATCGAGATGGCTTTATTTTTATTTTCTTATGCTTAAAATCGTTATGTAGATTAAGAAATAGTGATATTTCATCTTGATAAAAATCAGTTAAGATGGGCGAGCAAAGTTTACAATTTGATAATGTAAAAGATGCGAAAATGCTGAAAGAAATGTTACCAGATATGACTAAAGCGATGAACGGTTAAAATCAAATCCCTGTTTTTAAGAATTAATCTACTAAAGTTATATTGTGTAACATTTGCAGCGCACTAATTGTTATACTGCACAGATAAGGTTTATGAAGGGCGACATCACGATGATCAACGACGATCAAAACACAACGGCTTCTTTAGATTTGGCTAAAATTCGTGAAGATATCGATTCAGTTGATCAACAAATCCAGCAATTGATTAACCGTCGTGCACGTTTGGCTGAGGCTGTAGCAAAAGCGAAATTCGCATCTGAAGAAAATCCGCTGTTTTACCGTCCGGAACGTGAAGCACAGGTTTTGCGCAATGTTATGGAGCGCAATGAAGGACCATTGTCAGATACGACGATGGCACGTCTGTTCCGCGAGATCATGTCGGCTTGTTTGGCGCTTGAAGCACCGCAAAGTATTGCGTTCTTGGGACCTGTCGGTACCTACACACACTCAGCAGTATTGAAACATTTTGGTCATGATGCTGTGGTTCGTCCATTACCGACTATTGATGAAGTGTTCCGTGAAGTAGAAGCGGGCAGTGCACATTATGGTCTGGTGCCTGTTGAAAACTCCTCTGAAGGGGTAGTGAACCACACTTTAGACTGTTTCAAGACTTCGCATCTGAATGTGATTGGCGAAGTAGAATTACCTATTCATCACCAGTTCCTGATCTCTGAAAATACCCGTAAGGACAGTATTAAACAGATCTATGCACACCAGCAGACTCTGGCTCAATGCCGTCAATGGCTGGATGCCCATTATCCAGGTGTAGAACGTGTGGCACTCAGTTCAAATGCTGAAGCTGCGCGCCGTATTCAGAATGAATGGCATTCTGCTGCGATTGCTTCTGAAATTGCTGCGAATATTTATAATCTTGAGATTATGCACAGCAATATTGAAGACAACCCAGAGAACACGACACGCTTCCTGGTGATTGGCCGTGAAAAAGTGCCACAAAGCGGTAATGATAAAACTTCATTACTGGTGTCTGCACATGACCGTGCCGGTGCATTGCTGGAAATTCTGGCTCCATTTGCCAAGCACAACATTAGTCTAACCAGTATTGAAACTCGACCTGCACTTCCTGAAAAATGGGCTTATGTATTCTTTATCGATCTTGAAGGTCATATTGAGCAGGAAAATGTTAAAGCTGCGATTGAAGAAATTCGTCCGCTTGTGAAAGAAGTCCGCGTGCTTGGTTCATATCCTGCAGCTGTTTTATAAAAGCAGCCTTTCGTGGTTAGTGCGAGGGTGCTAGCCACTGTTTCATCTGTAAATCGGAAGTATAAAATGTCGTTTGTCCCAGCCAATGAAGGCATCTCTAAATTAAAGCCATATCAACCAGGTAAACCGATCAGTGAACTTGAGCGTGAGTTGGGCATCACTGATATCGTGAAACTGGCTTCAAATGAAAACCCGCTAGGCTGTTCAGATAAAGTCAAAGAAGCAGTGGCTGCGGAACTGGCGGAAATTGGCCGTTATCCTGATGGCGGTGGCTTTATCCTGAAAGATCAGATCAAGACACAATTCGGTTTTGATCATAACCAGATTACTTTGGGTAATGGTTCAAACGACTTACTGGAAATATTTGCCCGTGCATTTGTTTCTGAAAAAGATTCAGTGGTGTATAGCCAGCATGCGTTTGCGGTATATGCACTGGTGACTCAAGCGATTAATGCCGAAGCGATTGAAGTGCCAGCAAAAGGTTTTTCGCATGACCTTGAAGCGATGGCGGCTGCGGTAAAAGACAACACCAAACTGATCTTTATTGCCAATCCGAACAACCCGACAGGCACCTGGTTCGAAGAAGCTGAATTTGAAGCATTTATGCAGAAAGTGCCTGCGAATGTGATCGTGGTACTGGATGAAGCCTATGTGGAATATTTCCCGGAAAACTTCAATAGCCTGAAATTCCTGAAACAATATCCAAACCTGATTGTCAGCCGTACGCTGTCTAAGTGCTATGGTCTGGCTGCGCTGCGTGTTGGTTTTGCTTTGGCATCTATTGAAGTGACTGATTACTTGAACCGTATCCGTCAGCCATTTAACGTCAACCATTTAGCCATGGTGGCTGCGGTTGCTGCACTGAAAGATGAAGCATTTATCGAGAAATCTCGTGAAGTGAACAAGGCGGGTATGGCACAGCTAGAAGCCGGCTTCAAAGCTTTAGGCCTGAACTATGTACCTTCACGCGCAAACTTCATCTTGGTTGATGTACAGGCTGATCCAGCTGAAACATTTAACAAGTTGTTGAAAGAAGGCGTGATCGTACGTCCAGTGGGTATTCCAAACCACCTGCGTGTATCGATTGGTACTGAAGCTGAAAATGCCAAATTCCTTGCTGCATTAGGTAAAGTACTTGGCTTAGAGGCGAAAGCTTAAGTTATGTCGCAGCCACTGTTTGAAAAAGTTGCCTTTATCGGACTTGGACTGATTGGTTCAAGTCTGGCGCGTGTCATTCAGGCCGAGCATTTAGCCAATGACATCGTGGCATCGACCCGCTCACAAAAAACTTTGGAAGATGCCAAGGCACTCGGTCTGATTACCGACGGCTATGCAGATCCTGTAGAAGCTGTTCAAGGGGCAGACCTGGTTGTGCTGGCACTACCTGTGCGTGCAACCCAAAAAGTGCTGGAAACTATCAAGCCTTATCTGTCGGAAAATGTCATCCTGACTGATGTTGGCAGTACCAAAGGCAATGTGGTGGATGCAGCCAAAGCCATATTTGGTGAAAATCTGCCAGCCGGTTTTGTGCCGGGGCATCCAATTGCGGGTGCAGAACATACTGGTGTACATGCGGGTAAGGTGGATCTGTTCGCTAATCACAAGGTGATTTTGACACCGTTGCCAAGCAGCGGACAATGGGCGGTCGAGAAACTGATTCAACTGTGGCAGGCGGCAAAGGCGGAAGTGATTTGTATGGATGTGGAAAAGCACGATGAAGTGCTGGCACATACTAGTCATCTTCCGCACCTGATGGCCTTCAACTTGGTCGAACAACTGGCCAAGCGCGAAGACAATCTGGATATTTTTCGTTATGCTGCCGGTGGCTTCCGCGACTTCTCGCGTATTGCTGCCAGTGATCCACAAATGTGGCATGACATCTTTTTTGCCAATAAAAAGGCGATTCTCAATGCCGTGGACGGCTTTGAAGCTCAACTCGCGATTATCCGCAAGCTGATTGAAGATGAAGATTCACAAGCCTTAATGGGCTTATTGGGGCATGCGCAGGCGGCTCGTCAGCACTTCAATCATATGCTCGCCAAGAAACCTCTCATGGAGAAAAATAAAGTGACACAACAATTTACCATTCAACCAGGTGCCAAGACGTTCCAGGGTAAATTTACCGTGCCAGGTGACAAATCTGTGTCACACCGTTCCATCATGTTTGGTGCCATCGCTGAAGGTACGACACATGTGACCGGGTTCCTTGAGGGTGAAGATGCGCTTGCAACTTTACAAGCCTTCCGTGATATGGGTGTAAGCATTGAAGGTCCTAAAAATGGTGAAGTGACCATTCATGGCGTAGGTATGCAAGGTTTAAAAGCGCCGAAGTCTGCGCTTTACATGGGCAACTCGGGTACTTCCATGCGTCTGTTGTCTGGCATGTTGTCAGCACAGAAATTTGACTCGGTGATGACCGGTGATGCTTCGCTGTCTAAACGTCCAATGGAGCGTATTGCTAAACCATTACGTTTGATGGGTGCACAGATTCAAACTACGGGTGAACGTGGTACACCACCAGTATCGATTACCGGTAATCAAAACCTGAAAGGTATTCAATACGACTTGCCAATGGCATCGGCTCAGGTGAAGTCTGGGATTTTGCTAGCGGGTCTTTGGGCTGAGGGCGAAACTTCAGTGACTGAACCTGAACCAACCCGTGACCATACTGAACGTATGTTGCGTGCGTTTGGTTATGACGTAAAAACTGAAGCTAACCGTATTTCCCTGCAAGGTGGCGGCAAACTGGTGGGTACCAATATCCAAGTCCCATCGGATATTTCATCTGCTGCTTTCTTTATGGTCGGTGCAGCGATTACTGAAAATGCTGACGTGACTTTGGAAGCGGTAGGCATTAACCCGACCCGTACTGGTGTGATTGAAATCCTGAAACAGATGGGTGCGGACATCACTGTTGAAAATGAACGTATTGCGGGCGGTGAACCGATTGCAGACATTCGCATTCGCGGTACACGTACCTTAAAAGGCATTCATATGCCAGAAGACCAAGTGCCATTGGCGATTGATGAATTCCCGGCATTGTTCATTGCTGCTGCATGTGCAGAAGGCCAAACGATTCTAACTGGTGCTGCTGAACTGCGTGTCAAAGAATCGGATCGTATTCAGGTGATGGCAGATGGTCTGAAAACCATGGGCATTGATTGTACGCCAACTGATGATGGCATTATCATTGAAGGTAAGGGCAAGGCAGGTGACTGGTCACCAATCTTTACCGGTGGTGAAATTGAATCGCATCATGATCATCGTATTGCCATGAGCTTCTCAATCGCAGGTCTGCGTAACTCAGGTGAAATTAAGATTGTTGGGACTGAAACTGTCGCAACCAGTTTCCCAACCTTCACTGAACTGACTTCTCAAGCTGGTCTGGCGATTGAAGTGACAGAATAATTCTAAAATTTACATGAAACAGCCAAGCTTTTGCTTGGCTGTTTTGTTTATATTGGCTTATGCTAAAACCATACAACAAAAAAGCCATTTGGATGTAGCAATGCGAAAATTAAAATTTATGGCCAATCCTCAGAGCCAGCAACAATTACAGGGCAGTCAGCAGACTCAGGAATATGTGGCACATCTGCTGACGGAAGAGCTCGGTAAATATGGCTTTAAGACTTTGGCGCAAAGTGGTGCACAAGTGGCCGTAAGTGTCGATGAACATGAGTTGCCATTATCAGTGAGCTGTGAGACACGAGACCAGGAAGGGCACCTGATTTGTGAAATTGCTTCTTATCCGGATGAAGAACAGGACTGGCTGGACCGGATTACAGAACAAAGTTTATTAAATCAGTTGGCACAAGCTGTTGAAGCATCGCTGAAAGAACAAGAAAGTTTTAGTGAGTTTGAGTGGAAGAACTAGTTCAACAAATGCAAAGGGTTTTGCCCATACTACAAAGTGAACGTCTTGTTTTAGATTATTTTAAGCCATCTGATGCTGCGGAAGCCTATGCCTCGATTACCCCGAGTCTGACTCGTTTTATGGCATGGGATGCACCGGAATCTGAACAGATATTTGCAACAGTCTGGCAAAACTGGCTAAACAATATGGCTGATCATAAAGAATATATCTTTGTGATCCGTCATATTGAAAGACATGAATTTATCGGATTATGCGGTTTGCATCGACTGCATGATGAAATACCTGAAGTGGGTATCTGGATTCGTGAAAAGGCGCATGGTCATCATTATGGACATGAGGCAGTACGTTGCATTGTGGCCTATGCTTTCAATACATTAGGGATCAAAGCTTTGAGCTATCCGGTAGCCGAAGAAAACTGGGCTAGCTGAAAAATTGCAGAACGTGTAAGTGGAAAAATTACCAACCACCTAGATAAACCTAAATATCGGGCTGTAATTTATGAAATTCATGCTAAAGATTTTATTTCTGAATAAAAAAACCTCATCATTCGATGAGGTTTTTTTTGATCAGCTTAATGCGAGGAAACGGCTCATCGCAATCCGAAGCTGTTTTAAATAACCGGTAAAGAAATGATTTGCGCCAGGCAGGATCGTGACCAGATGACGTTGAGGCTTGGCCCATTCAATCATGTCGGATAAAAGCGTGACATCATCCGCTTCACCATGGATAAATAAAATATCACCTTTGATCTGTGGAGTAACATAGTGACGTAGGCCAGCTACGGTTGCAGTCGGTAGACCACACAAAATCACTTTTGAAGGTTGCAGTTCAACGGGCAGGGCAGCGTAACACTTGGCCATGACATGTGCGCCAAAACTGAAACCGCCTGCAAAGAAAGGCAGGCCAATATGTTGGCGACGCGCATATTTAATGACTTCAAGTATATCATCCGTTTCACCAAAGCCTTCATCATGCAGACCGGCACTTTGACCAGAACCACGGAAACTTGGACGATAGACAACACAACCACGCTCTAAAAACATTTGTGCCAGTAACACTGGAACCTTATGTTGTGGTGTGCCACCTTGTAATGGATGGGGATGACAAACAATCGCGAATCCTTTCACTTCACCCTGAGGATAATCCACAAAAACCTCAAGTTGGCCAGCAGGGCCTTGGAGGAAGATTGGTTCGGACATAGAAAACCGATAAATTGCAGGAGAATTTTCTATTTTAACGATTATGATAAATAAAAACATGAATTGGAATTAAAATAAGTCTACTGATATAGTTTGATTAATCATTTTTTAACCAGGTTGCTATGCTTGCTTTAATTTCACCAGCCAAGACTTTAGATTACGAAACGCCTTTACCTACCGATCAATTTACTCAGGCAAGATTGCTGGAACATTCCCAGGAATTGATAGAAGTTGCCCGCAAGTTATCAGCAACTGAAATTGCCAGCTTAATGAGCGTCAGTGAAAAAATTGCCAATCTGAATGCGGAACGCTTTAGAGACTGGCAGCCAGATTTTGATTTTTCCAATGCTCGTCAGGCAATCTTTGCCTTTAAAGGGGACGTTTATACCGGTCTGGATGCTTACCAGTTAAAGCAGGATCAGATTCATTACGCACAGAACCATCTGCGTATGTTATCCGGCCTATATGGCTTATTGCGTCCGCTGGATCTGATGATGCCTTACCGTCTGGAGATGGGAACCAAATTGACTAACCCACGTGGTGCTCATCTCTATGAGTTCTGGGGACATACCATCACTGACCTGATCAATCATGATCTGGCAGCAGCAGAGTCTGAAATTCTGGTCAATATTGCCTCTGATGAATATTACAAGGCAGTGAAAGAAAGCAAAATTCAGGCTGAAATCATCAAGCCGGTATTTTTAGATCAGAAAAATGGCAAATATAAAGTCATCAGCTTCTATGCCAAGAAAGCTCGTGGATTAATGGCGCGCTTTATCATTGAAAACAAGATCAAACGAACTGAAGACTTAAAAGCCTTTAATACCGATGGGTATTATTTTGATGCTGAAAGTTCATTAAAAGGTGAGTTGGTATTTAAACGTGATGAGCAGCTGGCTGCTTAAGATAAAAGATTCACCCAAGACTGAATGAAGAAATTTTCTTAAAATTCTTGGGTGGATTTAAGTTTAGTAATATTGGGTTGAATTGAATAAAAATTAAAGAATAGGGAAGGAACTTTCAAAATATCATTTATTTAGAAGAATTTTTAACAGGAAATGAAGAATTTTTTTAAAAGAAAAGCTAAATAAAATAATGCAAGCTATAGTGAGCTTTAAAAGATATTTTTCACTCGATAAATTTATATAGTAAATATAAATTTTTAATGAAATAAAAAATAGAATCAACTAATTAATTTCTTTTAATATTCAAAAAGTGACTAAAAAATAAAAAAATTATGACTTAAAAAATTATGATTAATTGAATAAGAAGTATAAAAAAACGAAGAATATAAAAACTCTAAATAATTGAAAAAACTGCATTTTATCGGATTATTTGTAAACTATGTCACAATTTTATTGTTATTTTGTTAGCATAACTTCAATGCTGTTACATAACTCAACTACAAAAATGAAAATTTATACAATTCCTATTTTTGTGCTGATGGTGGGTTTACTCGGTTATTGTGTTCACCAACAGGCCGAAACAAAAAAACATGAAGAGCTTCATCAGATTCTGAAAGAAGTACAACATTCAACTAAATTGCTGAATGCAAATCGGCCCCGACCTTAATAGATTTGCACTAAGCTCTTTGATTAGGGAATCAGGTACAAAGATAAAAATAAAATTATAATAAATAAAAGAAAATTTAATAATAGTAGAACTAGATTATATTAATTTTTAATAAAATATAAATTCTAAGAAGCAATCAGAAATCAATGTGTTATAATTTGCAAAAGATAAAGTTAGATCAAATTTACTTAAATTAAGTATTTGATTCTAATGATGAAAAAAGCTGCATAGGGGTTATGCAGCTTTTTTGTTTAGCTTGTTTTTTGAGTTTTTCTAGCGCAGTTTTCTTACTGTTCGCTATTGAAACATTTTGACCCGCTAAATGGCGAAGCTGGCATATTCGTTGCTAACAGATCCTTAAAATTCATGAAGTTTTCTATAAAATTTCATGAATCCGGCGGCATGCTTAAAGCATAAAGTTTACTCAATAGGGGCTAGGTCATGACGACTCCTAATCCATCTTCAGAAAATATGCTGGAACGTCTGTTCAAACTGAGTGAAAACAAAACCAGTTTCCGTACAGAAGTTCTGGCAGGTGTAACCACGTTCCTGACAATGTGTTACATTATTATTGTTAATCCGATGATTTTATCCGAAACCGGGATGGATCATGGGGCTGTCTTTGTAGCCACCTGTCTTGCAGCCGCAATTGGCTGTCTGGTGATGGGGCTAATTGCCAATTATCCAATCGCACTTGCACCGGGTATGGGCCTGAATGCCTTCTTTACCTACTCAGTCTGTCTGGGAATGGGTGTGCCTTGGCAAACTGCATTAGGTGCAGTATTTGTATCTGGTCTGATCTTCATTGCCATCAGTATGTTCAAAATACGTGAGGCGATTGTCAATGCCATTCCAATGTCACTCAAACTGGCGATTGGCGGTGGTATTGGCCTGTTCCTGGCCCTGGTTGCACTGAAAAATGCTGGCATCATTGTTGATAATCAAGCGACCTTGGTGGGTCTGGGTGATTTGAAACAGCCAACTGTTATGCTTGCGCTACTTGGCTTCCTGTTAGTGGTGGTAATGCATCACTTCAAAGTACGTGGTGCGATCATTATCAGTATTTTGGTAATCACTGCGATTTCTACTGCTTTAGGTTATAACCAGTTCCAAGGTGTAGTGGGTCAAATTCCTTCACTGGCACCAACCTTCCTGCAAATGGACTTTCAAGGTCTGTTTACAGCCAGCCTGATCGGTGTGATCTTCGTATTCTTCTTGGTCGATCTGTTTGACTCTACTGGTACGCTAGTAGGTGTTTCACATCGTGCAGGTTTGTTAAAAGATGGTAAATTGCCGCGTCTGAAAAAAGCATTATTTGCCGATTCTTCTGCGATTGTTGCAGGTGCTGCTTTGGGTACTTCTTCAACTACACCTTATATTGAGTCATCAGCGGGTGTTGCAGCAGGTGGTCGTACCGGTCTGACTGCCGTCGTAGTTGGCTTGCTGTTCATTGCCTGCCTGTTCCTGGCTCCATTGGCTCAATCTGTACCAGGCTTTGCAACTGCACCAGCATTGCTATTTGTCGGTGTATTGATGATTCAGGGTATTGTCCATATTGAATGGGATGATATTACTGAAGCGGTTCCGGCGTTCCTGACCATTGTATTCATGCCATTTACGTATTCAATTGCAGATGGTATCGCAATGGGTTTTATCAGCTATGCGCTGATTAAACTGTTGACAGGTAAAGCGAAAACTGTTCCATACATGGTATGGATCATCGCAGTACTGTGGGCATTGAAGTTCTGGATGTTTGGCGGCTAATTTTTGTCGAATATCAAAAGGGTGTAAACTCAGTTTGCACCCTTTTTTATTTTTCTCAGGTTTAATCAGGAGTAGCGATGAACCGTCTTGAATTGATTCAGGCCTTGCCAAAAGCTGAGCTGCATGTGCATATCGAAGGTACCTTTGAACCTGAGTTAATGTTTGCAATTGCACAGCGTAATGAAATTAGCATTCCTTATAAATCGGTTGAGGAAGTAAAGCAGGCTTATAATTTCCATAATCTGCAATCTTTCCTAGATATCTACTACGCGGGCGCCAATGTTCTGATTCATGAACAGGACTTTTATGATCTGGCCTGGGCGTATTTTGAAAAATGCGCAGATGACAATGTCGTGCATACTGAAATGTTCTTTGATCCGCAAACCCACACCGATCGTGGCATTGCTTTTGAAACCGTGATCAATGGCTTGCAGAGAGCCTGTGATGATGCGAAAGCTAAATTAGGCATTACTTCACATCTGATCATGTGTTTCCTACGTCATCTTAGTGAAGAAGCAGCATTTGAGACATTAGAGCAAGCACTGCCTTATAAAGATCAAATCATTGGAGTAGGGTTGGATTCAAGTGAAGTCGGGCATCCACCGTCTAAGTTTGAACGTGTCTTTGCCAAAGCGCGTGAAGCCGGTTTTCTGGTGGTTGCACATGCGGGTGAAGAAGGTCCGGCAGAATATGTCTGGGAAGCTTTGGATTTATTAAAAGTAAACCGTATTGATCATGGGGTACGTTCTGAGGAAGATCCAGAATTGATGCAGCGTTTGATTGCAGAGAAGATGCCGCTTACAGTATGTCCACTTTCAAACCTGAAACTGTGTGTGGTAGATGATATGCAGCAGCATAATATCCGTCGCCTGTTGCAGCACGGCGTGCATGTCACAGTGAATTCAGATGATCCATCGTATTTCGGTGGTTATATGAATGACAATTTCATTGCCATTGCTGAAGCTTTGGACCTAAGCAATGATGAGCTAAAACAGCTGGCGATCAATTCTTTTGAAGCTTCATTTATTTCTGATGCTGAAAAACAGAAATGGATCAGCCTGATTCAGGCACTCGTTTAAAATATCATTCCAGTAAATTTGTTAGCCCAAAGAGGGTGGAGTTCGCTCTGCCTTTTTATTTAATCTGATCTGTGAACCAAAGATGAAATTAAAATTCCTGTGGCCTGTTCTGGCTGTTAGCTTAATCAATCCTGCTTGTGCAGATACCTCAATGACTCAGAAAGCCCTGAAACCTCTGATTGAATATCAGTGTGGCCAAGAGCTGAAAGATTCCAAAGTCTGGAAAATGGGTACTTATTTCATGGCTGAAGCCAATAAACAGCATTTACAGCAAAAAGTATGTGGCTGTGTAGGTGAGCATGCCTTGGAAGGTGTTCCGGCTAAAACCCTGTTAAAAGCAACCGTTGATGAAGAAACTAAAAAAGAGCTGACCCGTAAAGCAATTGCCAATAGCTTAAAAGGCTGTATGGGCGAGTTTATCAATTAAGGATTTTTGGGTGCTGGCTTATTCAGGCCTTACCCTTAAATGAGTAGTGAGTCTTCTTTCCTGTGATGGCTGTGAATCTGGCTGTGCGCAGATTAGACATCATGGCGCATTTTTAGATTTCTTATTGCGATAAACTTCGGCACAATAGCTGCATATTTTAAAAGTTGAAAAAAGGATAAAATCCGTGAAAAAATTATTGGCTGTTGTTGCTCCATTAGCACTTGTTCTTTCTGCCTGCGTAGCACCCGAAGGTACAGGCACCCCAACTCAAGCAAGTACAGGTCAGCAACTCGGTTCTGCAGCCATTAAAATTGCCATCAATGCAAAATGTGTTACTGAACTAAATAATATTCCGGCTTGGCAAACTGCAACACGTTTAATGACAGAAACACAAAAACAGAATATCCAGTCTGAAATTTGTGGTTGCGTGAGTGAAAAGGCACCACAAAACGTGACTGCGGTAGATTTGGCGACTGCAGCAATTGACCCAGCAGCACGTGCAACTATTGTAGGCAATGTCGTTGCAAATACTATTAACGCTTGCGTGGCTGAAGCGGTAAACTAAGTCAAAATCAAATTTGAATAGGCTGACTGGTTCAGCCTATTTTTTATGGGAAATAAAATGAATATTGCTGGTGTAGATGAAGCAGGGCGTGGGCCATTAGTAGGATCGGTGGTCGCTGCGGCTGTGATATTGGATCCGAATAACCCGATTGAGAGCTTAAATGATTCCAAGAAGCTAAGCGAGAAGAAGCGCGAAAAACTTTTTATTGAGATTCAGGAAAAAGCACTGGCTTGGGCCATCGCTGAAGCCTCTGCGGCAGAAATCGACGAGCATAATATTTTGCAGGCCTCTTTGCTGGCAATGCGCCGCGCTGTGGAAGCATTAAGCATTCAGCCGGAACATGTGCTGGTCGATGGCAACAAGATTCCTCAAGGCCTTGCGATGAGCTGTGATGCCGTCGTAGGTGGGGATGCCTTGCATCCTGAAATCTCGGCAGCCAGTATTCTGGCAAAAGTGACCCGGGATCGCCAGATGGTGGAGATGGATCAGAAGTATCCGCAATTTGGCTTTGCCAAGCATAAGGGTTATCCGACCAAAGCACATTTTGAAGCGATAGCGTTACATGGGGTAATTGATGAGCACCGTCGTAGTTTTGGACCGGTGAAAAAAGTGCTGGCAGCGTTACTTGATCAGCAGCAGGCGGGATAAAGTCTGATTATTTTGCTATGCAGTTGAAAATTAGGCAAATTAAAAGCGGCTTAAACGCCGCTTTTATATTCATACAAAATTAACGGTTAAAGTTATTTTGTGTCTGGTTATCATCTTCATAAGAAGAAGGCTGATAATCCTGGTCAATATGCTGAAGATGTTCATGCATTGCACGTTCATGCTGGATACGCTGGTAAATCTCTTCACGGTGTACAGAGACTTCTTTCGGAGCATTTACCCCAATACGAACCTGGTTGCCTTTTACACCAAGTACAGTCACGCTGACTTGGTCTCCGATCATTAAAGTTTCCCCGACGCGTCGAGTCAAAATCAGCATGTTTCTCTCCTTGCAAAATGCAAAACCTGCAATCTATTGAATGTAATAAAAAAACACAACCTAAAATTATATAATTAAAGTTTGAATAGAAAGTCCTGTCCATGAAATGAAGAGGTTAACTATCCAGACTGTTGAAAATCCTTAGGCTTAATATAACAGAGCCACTATAAAAAAAACTATAGTGGCCCTGCATTTTTGTAGAGATTTAATGAAATACTGTCAGACAATGACGGTATTTTGTAGTTCTCTTAAGCGCGTGCGCTAGATTCACCATGTTCACGGTCTAAACCAAACGCAGTGTGAAGTGAGCGAACTGCAAGCTCAAGATAATTCTCTTCGATAATTACTGAAATCTTGATTTCAGAAGTAGAAATCATCAGGATGTTGATGCCTTCATCAGCAAGGGCAGTGAACATTTTGCTCGCTACACCAGCGTGAGAACGCATACCTACACCTACGATAGACACTTTTACGATATCATCACGAGTTGCAACTTCACGTGCGCCAATCGCTTGAGCAGTTTCTTCAAGGATTTTTTTGGCTTTAGCGAGTTCACCGCGGTTTACAGTAAACGTGAAATCAGTTGTACCATCTTCTTCAACGTTCTGGATAATCATATCCACTTCGATATTGGCATCACCAATTGGTTTAAGAATTTTAGATGCAATACCTGGCTCATCTGGAACACCCAGAATAGTCAGTTTAGCTTCGTCGCGGTTGAACGCGATACCAGAGATAATTGGCTGTTCCATGTTGTCTTCCAGTTCAGTAGTAATAAGAGTTCCGACGTTGTTTTTGAAGTCTTCGTCAAATGCGCCATCATTGTCATTATCGAAGCTTGAGAGTACGCGTAAAGGCACTTGGTACTTGCCTGCAAATTCTACAGAGCGAATTTGCAGGACTTTAGAACCTAAAGATGCCATTTCCAGCATTTCTTCGAAAGAGATACGGTCTACTTTTTTCGCTTTAGGCGCAACACGAGGGTCAGTCGTATATACGCCATCAACGTCTGTGTAAATCTGACATTCATCCGCTTTAAGCGCTGCAGCAAGTGCGACACCTGAAGTATCAGAACCACCACGGCCTAAAGTTGTGGTATTGCCATCAGCATCAAAGCCTTGGAAACCAGCCACCACGATCACGCGGCCTGCATCCAGGTTTTCAGTCAATACATCGGTATCAATAGATTCGATACGTGCTTTGGTGAATGCACTGTCAGTTTTAATACCAACCTGGCGACCAGTTAAAGATTTAGCTTCAACGCCAATTGAATTCAGCGCCATAGCTAACATGGAAATCGTTACCTGTTCACCCGTAGAAACCATTTGGTCAAGTTCACGTGGGTCAGGGGTTTCGGTAATGGCTTTCGCGAGAGCAAGCAAGCGGTTGGTTTCACCACTCATAGCAGATACGACTACAACCATCTTGTGGCCATGGTCATGCCAGCGCTTCACACGACGAGCAACATTGAGAATGCGCTCGGGAGTACCCATTGAGGTACCGCCATATTTTTGAACGATTAATGCCATAGTTGTTCCATATAAACCATGACCCTGATTTTCCGATCAGGGTCAGTTACACAAAATGAAGTTTTTATTTTGCTTCAAGCCAAGCTGCTAAATCAGCCATCACTGGAGCAAACTTCTCGTTAAGTGGCGCGCCACCTTGTGCCAAGTCAGGTTTACCACCACCTTTACCACCTAGCTCAGTTGCCAAGTGTTTGATGATGTCACCCGCTTTAATAGAAGCAGTAAAGTCTTTAGCTACAGATGCAATCAAGCTAACCTTGTCACCCTCTACACCTGCAAGAACAATGACTGCATTTTCTAATTTTGATTTCACACCATCGTGCAGGTTACGTAGTGCTTTCGCATCCATACCCTGAACAGTCGTGATTAATGTTTTACGACCAGCAAGCTCTTGAACCTGGCTTAAAAGTTCACCGGCTTGTAGGCTTGCCAATTTTTGATTCAGCTGTTCAATCTGTTTTTGCAATTGATGCGCAGTGTCCACCACAGCTTCAACTTTTTCGACTGTTTGATGGTTCTGTGCTTTTAACAAACCATTGATATATTGAACATCACGATCGACTTTCTGTACGGCTTCAACCGCTTTAGTACCGGTTACGGCTTCAATACGACGTACACCTGCTGCGACACCACCTTCAGAAGTGATTTTGAACAGACCGATGTCACCTGTACGTTTCACGTGAATACCGCCACACAGCTCGATTGAGAAGTTTTTCTCGTCAATCACTGAACCCATAGACAATACGCGAACTTCTTCACCGTATTTCTCACCGAACAGCATCATCGCACCTTTGGCTTTCGCAGATTCGATGTCGAGCAGTTCAGTGGTAACAGGCGTGTTGGCAATCACTTCGGCATTTACCAGACGTTCAATTTCTTGCAGTTGCTCAAACGTTACAGGCTGATCGTTAGCAAAGTCGAAACGTAATACGTCAGACGCAACCAATGAACCTTTTTGTTGTACGTGTGAACCCAGGATTTGACGTAGGGCAGCGTGTAGCAAGTGAGTTGCAGAGTGGTTACGTGCAGTTGCGGCACGAATGTCGGCTTTAACCGTTGCTTCCACGTTTTGAGTAACTTTCAAGTTACCCATAGTCACGATACCTTGGTGAACGAATGCACCACCAGATTTTTTGGTATCTTGAACTTCGAAAATACCGGTATCGTTTTTGAAGAGTCCTGTATCACCGATTTGACCACCGCTTTCTGCATAGAAAGGAGTCTGGTTAAGAACGATTAATGCTTCGTCGCCTTCAACCACTTCGTCAACCTGTTCGCCATCTTTATAGATTGCGATGATTTGACCTTGACCTGCTGTTGCGTCATAACCTTCAAACTGAGTTTCGCCTTCAACTTTAACAACGCTGTTATAGTCGATTGCGAATTTACCTGCATCACGTGCGCGTTGACGTTGTGCAGCCATTTCTTTTTCAAAGCCAACTTCGTCAATCGTTAAATCACGTTCACGTGCGATATCTGCTGTAAGGTCAGTTGGGAAGCCGTAAGTATCATAAAGTTTGAATACGATTTCACCTGGAATCACAGAACCTTTCAGGTTTGCCAATTCGCCTTCAAGCAATTTCAGACCTTGCTCAAGTGTTTTCGCGAATTGTTCTTCTTCTTTCAGCAATGCAGCTTCGATACGTGTTTTGTTTGCTTCAAGGTCTGGATAAGCAGCACCCATTACATCAATTAAAGGCTGAAGCATTTTGTGGAAGAATGAACCAGTCGCACCCAGTTTGTTACCGTGACGAACTGCACGGCGGATGATACGACGCAGTACATAACCACGACCTTCATTCGAAGGGTTCACACCATCCGCAATCAGGAAGCAGCATGAACGTGCATGGTCAGCCACAACTTTAAGTGAAGCAGGGTATTCAACCGGTTTGTTTTCAGCTTGTGCTTTCGCTTCAATATCTGAAGTATCTAGACCGATAATTTCAGCAGCAGCTTTTAACAGGTTTTGGAACAGGTCGATTTCATAGTTAGAGTTGACATGTTGCAGAACCGCAGAAATACGCTCAAGGCCCATACCGGTATCAACAGAAGGTGCTGGAAGAGGGTGCAGGACGCCATCCGCAGTACGGTTGAACTGCATGAATACGTTGTTCCAGATTTCGATGAAACGGTCGCCATCTTCTTCAGGTGTACCAGGCAGGCCACCCCAAATGTGCTCACCGTGATCATAGAAGATTTCAGAACATGGACCACAAGGACCAGTATCGCCCATTGCCCAGAAATTGTCTGATGCGTATTTTTCGCCTTTGTTATCACCAATGCGGATAATACGGCTGGCATCTAGACCAACTTCTTTATTCCAGATATCAAACGCTTCGTCATCAGTGTGATACACAGTTACGTACAATTTGTCTTTAGGCAGTGCCAGCCATTTGTCGCCGGTCAGAAATTCCCAGGCAAATTTAATCGCATCACGTTTGAAGTAATCACCAAACGAGAAGTTACCCAGCATTTCAAAGAATGTGTGGTGACGAGCTGTGTAGCCAACGTTATCTAAGTCGTTGTGTTTACCACCTGCACGTACACATTTTTGTGAAGATGTTGCACGAACGTAGTCACGTTTTTCCAGACCCAGGAAGCAGTCTTTAAACTGGTTCATACCAGCATTGGTAAACAATAATGTTGGGTCGTTGGCAGGAACCAGAGAACTCGACGCGACACGTGTATGCCCTTGCGATTCAAAGTAGCTTAAAAAAGCTTCGCGAATTTCAGCTGATGTCATAAAACGAGTACTCACAACCAAGTCACTCCATAATTTCCGATTTGGCTAAAAACATCACAGTCTGACAAGAAGGTTGGTTCTCTGCTGCAATGCGGGGCTTAAATATTTAAAAACGCCAAATTATAACGGAAAATGCCTGTTCAACCAATGATTTTCATATTTATAGATCATAAAACTATAAGGAATGAATATTGGAAAAATCAGAAAAATGCCCTGCAAAATCAAAAGCTATTGTCATTACAGCAATTTATCTTCATTCTCGCTGATAGAAAGACTGGATTGCTTCAAGTAAAGCATGAATTTTTCGATGAAATATTGGACATTCTGTGTAATTTTTAGTGGATTTAGCTGAATAGTTATCAGTCAGCTGGATAATTCCATTAATATAGGCGCATAAAGTTTTATGCCGCAGTAGGGAACGTCGATGCAACGTATCGCAATTAATGGTTTTGGACGAATCGGACGCAATGTGTTGCGTGCATGGTTTGAAAATCCGAAAGATTTTAATTTTGACATCGTTGCCATTAATGACGTTGCCGACGTTGAAACCTTATTGCATTTATTTAAATATGATTCTACTCATGGCCGTTTCCCGGGGCAGGTTGATCTGACGTATGAAGATGAGTATGCCTACCTGCATGTCACTTATCGCGATGCTTATCAGAAAGTTCAGGTGTTAAGACAGGCGAATCCGGTGGAAATGCCATGGCATGAACTGAATATTGATGTGGTATTGGAATGTACCGGCTTATTCCGTTCGCGTGAGGCTGCGACTCAGCATATTACTGCCGGGGCAAAACGGGTGATTATCGGCGCTGCACCGTTTGATACGGTGGATGCTGCAATTGTCTATGGCGTCAACCATCGTGATGTCAAAGAAAGTGACCAGATTATTTCTAGCGTGTCTTGTACTACGCAGGCATTGGTACCGCTAGTCAAAATCATTGATGATGCCTTTGGGATTGAGACTGCACTGATGACTGAAATTCATGCGGTGACTGCGGATCAGTCAGTACTGGATCATGCCCATCGTGATTTAAGACGTGCCCGTGCTTCCGGGCAAAATATTATTCCAACCACATCTTCAGCTTTGGGTGCTTTAAAACGCGTAATGCCGAAGATGGAGAACCGGATTGATGGTTATTCGATTCGCGTGCCAACCATTAATGTCGCAGCAATTGATCTGACTTTTATTTCTCAGTCACCCATTACTGATCATCAGTTAAATGAACTATTAATTAACGCTGCACGTCAGGATTTTGCTGAAATCATGTCTGTGACAGATGAGCCTTTAGTATCTTCAGACTTTAATCATTCGCCTTACTCATTGATTGTGGATCTGACCCAAACCCTGGTAGTGGGGCATCAGGCTAAAGTATTTGCCTGGTATGATAATGAATGGGGTTATGCCAACCGTTTGCTGGATCTCTGTGAATCCTTTTATACAGATTAAGCTATTTTGAAAGCATCCCAAATGGGGTGCTTTTTTATGCAAGATTAAAAAATTAGAAGAAAATGAATAAGAAGTTGAACGTAATTGATCGAAAAGCTCTGGATTTATGCCGAATATTTCTGTGATCTGGATATTTTTTCGTTAAGATAAAGATAATTAAATGGAATAAGAGCAAGCACATGATGTTGATCTGGGGATTTATTATATTACTGACCTTGGCTGTGATTTTTTTGATCTGGCTGCAATTTAATAATAATGAGAGTTCACAAAGTGTGGAAGGCGTGCCAGTTGAGGAAAAAGTGGCGCATCTGGAAGAAAATTTAAAAAAGACCTTGGAAATTATGCAGGATCTGGCGAAAAAGATGCATGTGCAGCAGGAAGTACTGGATCAGACTACAGCCAAACTGCAAAAAGTTGAACTGCAAAATGCAGAACTGGTAAATCTGCTCGCTAAAGTAGTAGAACCAAAGTCATAAGACCTTTTTATGCTGGCCTAGCCTTATATAAAGGATTTAAACCAGTAACGTTCTTAAAATAACTGCCGAGGCCATGCTAATCAAAATGGTCGGCAGCATGCCAAAGCGTGATGCAACGAATAGTGTCACCATTATAGCGATCAGATCAGCTGGATCATCTCGTAAAAAAATATGGGGTGATCATCGAAATCAGTACACAACCCGGAATCACTTCCAGAATTTTACGCTGACGTTTGCTCAAAGTTTTATTTTTGAGTAAGACATAGCTAAGTATCCGAGTGCAGTAAGTCGTTAGCGCCACCAATAAGATGGCGATAAAAGTGCTCATCTGGATCATGCTTCATTCTCCTGAATGAGCCAGAAGGCAGAGGCAATGCCTGCAAGCGCACCAATCAGCACATACCAGTTTCCCGGTAGATAGCTATAAGCCAGTGCAGCACAAATACAACTGATTAGCCAAGGTCTGGCTTCAATAAAGCCTTTCCACATACCTTTCAGTAAGACCAGCATAATGGCGGGGAAAGCCATATCAAAACCAAAACGGTTAATGTCTCCTAGCACGGGTCCAAGCAGGGCACCGAGTGTCGTAAAGCCGACCCAAGCCAGATAAAGAACAATACATAGCCCGGCATAATAAAGCAGACTAAAAGCATATCGATAACCAAACTGTGCCAGTCGACGCTGTGCATCTGTCAGGCTTAAGGCCCAGCTCTCATCCACCATAAAAAATAATGCCGGAAAGACTTTTCGATTTGGAAGATGTCTTAAATAAGGTACTAAACTGGCACCGAGCAGAATATAGCGGCTGTTAATGAGAAAACTAATAAAGATTAAGGTAAGCAGATGCGGTGGATCAGTCCAGGCTTCTAAAACTGCAAACTCGGAACCGCCAGCAAAGTTCAGCCCGGTCAGCAAGGGAACCTCAAGCAGGCTAAAATCTTTTTGTGCTGCTGTTGCGCCCAAGACCAGCGCGAGAGGAATTACACCTAATAATAAAGGTATGCAGTCTTTCACACCACGCTAGAATTCACTCAGAGGAGTGGCATCAGAAGGCGTTATACTTGGCTGAAAGGGAGGCATGAGATAATCAGGTTTTATTCTAGAGGGAGAAAGAAAGTTTATAAGAAATACAGAAGTCTTTGCAGTCCCTTTAAACTCTACCAGAATGATGCTGTTTTCTTGGTCATTTAAGTCTGCACATTAGGTTTTTGTATAGGATTATTTTTAAGCATCTAGTACTGATATTTTATAAATTCTTACCCTTGGATAGATGAGGATTGAATCAAGAATAAGTTTTTCGTCATTGTTTTGGTTGGGGAAATATATTAGAAAATCAAGTTGATATGTTGGTTGTTAAATTTTATTCAGCCTATTTTCTCTTGATAAGAGGGAGATGGTTTGGTTTATCTATCTAAGTCCTTTGTTCAGTCAGAGAAAATTATCAAAATTGCGATGCACAGCCTAAACGATCGTGCTAGACTAGGAGAAATCGGGTGTGCTCCCGATTTTTTTATGCGGTTTATTCCGCGCTGACAAGAATTTAGGTTTACAACATGCCCATTTCAGAGACATGGTTATTACCTGATGGTGTAGCTGATGTATTACCAGAACAAGCGCAAGTCATCGAAAGCCTGCGCCGTCAATCACTGGATTTCCTCGCATCTCGAGGTTATCAGCTGGTGTACACGCCATTTATTGAATACATTGAATCTCTATCTTCTCTCTCAGAATCGAATCAGGATTTAGACTTAGCCACTTTTAAAGTGATCGACCAGTTGTCTGGCCGTTTGCTTGGTGTGCGTGCCGATATGACACCACAAGTGGCTCGTATCGATGCGCATGTACATCCAGTGGAAGGTGTGGCTCGTTATTGTTATGCGGGTACGGTTTTACATACGAAACCTCAAGGATTTAATACCACACGTGCACCATTGCAGTTAGGTGCAGAATTATTTGGTTCAGACAGCATTGACGCTGACGTGGAAATGGTTGACTTGATGATCAGCCTGATTCAGGAAGCGGGTCTGGCCGACGGCGTCCACCTTGACTTAGGTCATGTTGGTCTGTTCCGTAGTCTGATTGCACAAGCGGGTTTAAGTAAAGCAACCGAACGCCAACTGTCTGATCTGTATCAACGTAAAGCATTGCCGGAACTGGCTGAATTTACTGCAAATCTTAAGTTTGGTTCAGACTTCTATACGCTTGGCCGCTTTGCAAGTGACCTGGATGCCTTAAAAACGAATTTAAGTGCTGAAGTATTAGAAAATCCAGCCTTCAAACAGGCATTTGATGCACTGCAAACCACCAAAAATGAAGTTCAGGTGCGCTGGCCGAATCTGCATATTGGGATTGATGTCGTCGAGTTACGTTCATACCATTATCACACCGGCCTGATGTATGCAGTTTATGCACCAAACCGTGCTGCGGCACTGGCACAAGGTGGCCGTTATGATGGCATTGGTGAGCATTTTGGTCGTGCACGTCCGGCAACCGGTTTCTCTTGTGACTTATATGCTTTAAGTGCAGGCAAGTTTGCTACAGCTAAAGTTGTGGTAGCACCTAAGGGTACAGATGCTGCGCTGTTAAATGCGATTCAGGCAACCCGTGCACAAGGCTTAAGTGTAATTCAGTTATTAGGTAATGATGATTTAAACTCAGTACCGTATGCAACTCACCAGCTGGTGAATGTGGACGGTGAGTGGACCATCAAAACGATTTAATCGCTTTAATTGTTTTACTCAGTGTTCATGTCGCTGAGTGGGACTTTCAACTTTAACAGCATGATGTAATGAGGCTATTATGGGCAAGAATGTTGTGGTACTTGGTACCCAATGGGGCGACGAAGGTAAGGGTAAAATCGTCGACCTGCTCACAGATCAAGCGGCTGCAGTAGTTCGTTATCAAGGCGGACATAACGCAGGTCATACTCTCGTGGTTGGTGGTAAGAAAACTGTATTACACCTCATTCCATCAGGTATTTTACGTGAAAACGTATTGTGCTTAATTGGTAATGGTGTGGTTCTTTCACCTGAAGCGCTCATCAAAGAGATGGATATTCTTGAAAAAGAAGGCGTGCCAGTACGTGAACGTCTACGCATTTCTCCAAACTGTCCATTGATTCTTCCGCACCACATCGCACTTGACCAAGCTCGTGAGAAAAAACGTGGTAATGCGAAAATCGGTACAACTGGTCGTGGGATCGGGCCTGCTTATGAAGATAAAGTGGCACGTCGTGCAATCCGTGTTGCTGACCTGGTACGTGGTGGCGAACATCTGAAAGCTCAGCTTGAAGAATTGCTTGAATACCACAACTTCCAATTGACTCAATTCTTCGGTGTTGAAGCAGTTAAAGTTGAAGACGTACTTGCGCTTTGCGACGAATGGCGCAAAGTGATCGAGCCTATGGTTATGGACGTGACTGGTGAACTTCACGCTTACCGTAAAGCTGGCAAGAAAATCATGTTCGAAGGTGCACAAGGTTCATTGCTTGACGTTGACCACGGTACATATCCGTACGTGACTTCTTCAAACACGACTGCTGGTGGCGTAAGCTCAGGTTCAGGTCTTGGTCCATTACACCTTGACTACGTTCTTGGTATTACTAAAGCGTATACTACTCGTGTAGGTTCAGGTCCATTCCCAACTGAGTTGGTGTATGACGCTGCAACAGATACAGGTGATGCAATTGGTAAACACCTGGGTACTGTAGGTTCAGAATTTGGTGCGTCTACTGGCCGTCAACGTCGTTGTGGCTGGTTCGATGCTGAAATCCTGCGTCGTTCAGTAGAAGTGAACTCACTGTCTGGTATTTGCTTGACTAAACTTGACGTTCTTGACGGTTTGGAAGAAGTGAAAATCTGTGTAGGTTACGAAGCTGCTGATTCTGGCTGTGTTGGTTCTTCTGATGCGCTTGCATTTGAAACTTTAAAACCAATTTACGAGACTATGCCAGGCTGGAAAGAATCTACTTTCGGTGCGAAATCACTAGATCAATTGCCACAAGCGGCAATTAACTATGTGAAACGTCTTGAACAATTGATTGAATGTCCAATCGACATCATTTCAACTGGTCCAGACCGTGAAGAAACCATTATTCTTCGCCATCCGTTTGATGCTTAATCCTTTAAGCTGAAAATGATAAAAACCCCTGTGATTTCACAGGGTTTTTTATTTGGAAAAGCTTATAAAAATGATTGAAAACCTGTTTGGATTCTTTATGATGTTTTGACCTTATATATTTGAGAAGGTCATGAAATATAAAAATTTATTGGCGGGGATGGTTATCGCGACCACATTAACGGGGTGTACTACGGTTGCAGATCTGATGGGGGCTGATTCAGCGACATTAAATCTGAGTGCAGCACAAAGCTATAATCAGATGCTGACAGAAGCCAAGCAGAAACAGATTCTGGATACGACTTCTGCCACCTATAAAAAAGTAAATCGGGTTTTCCTGAAAATGAAGCCGTATGCGGATCAACTGAACCAGACTGGTCAGAAGTTTGACTGGCAAGTGGCTGTGATCAAATCTAACGAGATTAATGCCTATGTCGCACCAGGTGGCAAGGTGGTGTTCTATACGGGTATTGTCGACACACTAAAACTTACAGACGATGAAGTTGCTGCCATCATGGGACATGAAATGGTGCACGCGCTTGAGGAACATTCTAAAAATAAGGTAGGAGCGCAAGCACTTACCGATTTGGCAGTAAGTATCGGTAGCAAGTATGTCGGGCAGTCCGCTGGTGGTTATGGTGGGCTACTGCTGGATATGGGTGCTCAATTTGGTGTGGGCTTGCCATTCTCACGTAATCTGGAAAGCCGTGCCGATAAAGGCGGGCTCATGCTAATGGCACGAGCGGGCTATAACCCGAATGCAGCGATTACGTTGTGGCAAAAAATGAATGCGCAAGACAGCCGTGGCAATAGCGTCCTGAATAAATTTACATCTACGCATCCAACAAATGATGACCGAATTGCAGTCTTGCAACAGCTGATGCCTGAAGCGATGACGGTATATAAAGCTAAGAAATAATTTGGAAATTCAGAACTAAAGTCTTAACAGCAAGTGCTGTGCAGTGGCATGGCGCTTGTTAGAATAAAACAAAATAAAATATGAGTATGCAGGATGCATAAAAATATCTCGGGAACGATGTTCTATTCCTTGTTATTCGCGATGGGCGGCGCACCGACAATTGCGATGCTGATTATCCGTGCCCAAACTCGGGATCCTGACATTATTTACGGTGCATTTATTGGCTTGAGTGTGATCATTGCCTGTGTATTGGTACCGGTCATCTTGTTACAGAATGCTTTTCTATTTTTTAAGCGTAAAAGTGAAATTTTAGAAGAAAAAATTAAACCTTTGTGTTATTTATATTTAGGTTTAAATATTGTCTGTCTGATTTATTGGCTTACGATACAGTATTGGGGTTAAAATTACATAAAATATAACAAGATGAAGTAATTGTACATTTAGTTGATCCGGCCTTTAACTTATAATTTTTTACAATGTAAATTAACCTTTTGCTTATGGTGGAGTCACTATAATGAAAAATAAATTCTTGTTAGGTATGGGTGCAGCCGCAGCCATTACTTTGTCTGGTTGTACAACTATTGCCGATATTGCAGGTGCAGATACTGCGACTTTAAATGCTTCAGCCAGCCAAAGCTACAATGCCATGGTGGCAGACGCTAAAGCGAAAGGCCAGCTGGATACCAGTTCAGCGACATACAGTCGTATTAATGCTGTTTTTAACCGTTTAAAACCTTATGCCAACCAGCTGAACCAGACGGGTACTGCATTCCAATGGCAGTTGGCCGTATTGAAATCTGATCAGGTCAACGCTTTTGTGGCACCTGGTGGTAAAGTGGTGTTCTATACCGGTATCGTGAACAAGCTGAATCTGACCGATGCTGAAATTGCAGCCATTATGGGTCATGAAATGGTCCATGCCCTGGAAGAGCATGCGAAACAGAAACTTGGTGCACAAGCCCTGACTGATCTGGCATTGGGTATTGGTTTAAATGCAGCGGGCGTAGGACAAGGTGGTGCTGCAGTAGCACAATTGGGTAGCCAGATTGGTATCGGCTTGCCTTACTCACGTAACCTAGAAAGCCGTGCTGATCAGGGCGGTTTAACTCTCATGGCGCGTGCTGGCTATAACCCGAATGCAGCGATTACTCTTTGGGAAAAAATGAACAAGCTTGAAGGTGGTAGCACTGGCGCGACTTTCCTGTCTACTCACCCATCGAACAGTCAGCGTATCGCAGCAATGCGTCAAAATCTGCCAGCAGCAATGCAGATCTATAACAAACGTTAATGATTGCGTAATTTGAGTGATTCGCGATTTTAATGATGAAAAGCAGGGCAGTAGTCCTGCTTTTTTATATTTAAAATCTTAAGGCAATAAAAAAGGCAAAGTTTTCACTTTGCCTTTTTGTGCTAAAGACCGGGAAGTCTTAGTGGTGGTGACCACCTGCACCGTGTACGTGACCGTGATCAAGTTCTTCTTGAGAAGGTTCACGGATAGACACGATTTCAACTTCGAAAGTTAAATCTTGACCAGCAAGCGGGAAGTTAGCATCAACAACTACGTTGTCACCTTCAACTGCTTTAACAGTTACGATTTGAACGCCGTCATCAGTTTGTGCTTGGAATTGCATGCCTGCTTGGATGTTGTCTACACCTTGGAACATTTGTTTAGGCACTTCTTGCACTAGCTCTGGGTTATATTCGCCATAGCCTTCAGCAGCAGGAACATTTACAGTGAATTTTTCACCAACAGTTTTGCCTTCTAAAGCTTTTTCTAAACCAGGGATGATGTTACCTGCACCGTGCAAATAGGCAAGTGGTTCACCTTGAGATTTGTCGAGAGTTTCACCCTCTGCGTTAGTCAATGTGTAGTGGAAAGAAACCACGAGGTTATTTGCAATAGCAGTCATATTAATTGATCCATTCAATTTTTTAAGGGTACATCATAAAGTGAAATTGTATTTTTGTAGACTAAAAATAGCAAAAAAATGCAATTTGACATGTTTAATGACGATTTTTTCATATATGAGGACAATATTTACAATTTCAATGCAATTTCAGCTTGGGTGCAATTTTTCGTGTAACAAAGTCTTTGGCAGTTAATAGGCCAGCATGGGTATAGCCATGAATGGTGGCCTGATGAATCCGGTATAGGGATACATACATGGATTTCGCGACAAAGCCTTGAACATTGACCTGACCCAATAATTCACCGACAGCGCTGTTTTGACTTAAAGACACTAATGAACCTTTGTCAGAAAACTTGAACATCGGTAAATAGCTTTCGCCATTAATGCGTGCTTTTAAGGCTCGGACCAGAAAAGCGGCCTGCTGGCTGGCGACCTGTGCACGGGGGCCTAAAACCGGTTGATCTGCTTCAGGCTGACAGTGCGCACAATCACCAAAAACGAAAATATCCGGGTCTGATAAAGTTTGCAGAGTTGCATAAACTTTTAGGCGATTAATATTGTCTTTTTCCAGCTCTTTAAGTTTTGCCAGAACTTCAGGTGCTTTAATTCCAGCAGCCCAGACTTTAATTTCTGCTTCGAGGCTTGAACCATCAGCAAAATAAATCTGGTCTTCATCGACTTTAGCGACCCTATGACTGGTTAATACCTCAATACCTAGACGATCGAGTTGCTCCATGGTGTGTTCAGCCATTTTCTCAGACAGTGCAGGTAAGATCCGATCAGCGGCTTCAATCAAAGTGATTTTGACTTTATTTGGATCAATCTTGTTCAGACCATATTTAAAAAAGTTTTGTTTGGCGATCACCAGCTCGGCAGCCAGTTCTACACCAGTCGCACCGGCTCCAATAATGGCAATTTTAAGCTCACGGGAAGAGGTCTGATTTTGAGCATTGAGATAAAGATGTAGCAGATCCTGCTGGAAGACATCAGCTTGCTGACGGCTGTCGAGAAAATGGCAGTATTGTGCGACACCTTCCGTATTAAAATCATTGGAAGTGGAACCTAATGCCAGCACCAGCGTGTCATAGCTGATGTGTTTCTTCTGTTTAGGCTGAGCTTTTTTAGAAAAGTAATCTGTTTCCAGAACAATTTCTTTAGCCTTACGATCCAGATCAACAAATGTTCCCAGCACAAAGTGATAATTATGAGCTGCAGCATGACTAAAATAATTGGTTTCTTCTGCATGCGGATTAAGCGTACCTGCAGCAATTTCATGCAATAAGGGTTTCCAGATATGCGTCAGTTTCTGATCTACCAGCGTAATATGCGCTTTACCACTTTTGCCTAAGGTTTCGCCCAGTTGAGTAGCCAGCTCCAATCCACCTGCGCCGCCACCTACAATTACGATTAGATGTGCTGTCATATATTATTAACCTATTTATTTTTCTAATAAAAATAAGAGAAATTTAGACCAAATATACTATGGCATGGGCAGCAGGCCGTCTTGATTAGAATTGTTATACAAAGGCTCTAGACTAGCAAAATGATTATGTTAGTCTAGAATCATGATAGAAAACAGTAAATTAAGTCACTACAAGATTAAAAAAATTATTCAATGCTTTTGTGTTGATATTCCTGCTTCCAAAACAG
>NZ_VPDQ01000034.1:0-29537 GCF_013417535.1 Acinetobacter sp. YH12241
CTCATGAAATACGGTATTCTGATGGGACAAAACCTGAATCCTGGTCGTTAAAGTGTTTGTTTGCACTCATATTTTAACTGTTAGGACTCAGGTTTTTTTATTTAAAGCAAACTATGGGACAGCAGTGGCCCTAAGGCCCTCTTTTAAATGAATTTTCCAAGCAAATATTAACGCTTTAAATTCGACAATAGTGCTGATGTAATCGAAGTATTGACTGCTACCGCTTTGGCTTTTTTGGCTTTCTTCGATTTATCTTCTACACGTTCAATTTTAATGGCTTTATAGCGATCCCCATTCTGGACCACATTGAATTTTACCCGGTCATTGCGCTTCGGTTCACCTGAATCGGCGGGGAAATCCGAGATATGAAAGAATACCTCACCTTCAGGTGAAGAAATAAAACCAAATCCTTTTTCTGGATTGTACTGTTTTACTTTTCCTTGGTATTGCTCGGAAGCCATAAACGTCCCCTTCTCTGTATCTGTCAGTATTCAGTATATAAAAAAGAGGCTGTAAAAGCCCCTTTTCTGTTCACTTTCAAAAATATTAGTCTTTTTGAACTGAACCAAAAATCTTGTCACCCGCATCGCCCAAACCTGGAACGATGTAACCATTTTCATTCAAGCCATGGTCAATCGCCGCAGTGAAAATCACCACATCTGGATGAGCTTCTTCAACACGTTTAATGCCTTCAGGGGCTGCGACCAATACCATCACACGAATATCTTTACAGCCGCTGGCTTTCAATACGTCAATCGCAGCAACCAGAGAAGAACCAGTCGCCAGCATTGGATCAATGATCATCGCAAGACGGTTTTGTACGTCTGGAACCAGTTTTTTATAGTAAGTACGTGCCTGTAGGGTTTCTTCATCACGTTCCAGACCCAGTACAGAGACTTTGGCACTTGGAATCAGATTCAGGAAACCATCCAGCATACCAATGCCCGCACGTAGAATTGGCACAACAGTAATTTTCTTACCTGCAATACGGTCTACAGTTACCGGTCCGTTCCAGCCGTCAATCTCATGCTCAACGACAGGAAGATCCTTGGTCGCTTCATAAGTCAAAAGCATAGTCACTTCCTGAGCTAGCTCACGGAAGTTCTTGGTACTAATGTCAGCACGACGCAGTAAACCGAGTTTATGTCGAATTAATGGATGACGGATTTCATGGATTGCCACGGGAGAACACCTAGAAGGTTAAAGATAAATTTCCGCTATTATAAAGACTTTTCCGGATTTGTTTAACTAAAAAAGCCCCCAATCGTGGAGGCTTTTTTGTAATAACTTCAAACTTGCGCTGAATTAGTTAAAACCACTTTGAACCAAAGTGAAAATAAACTGTTGTAATTCAGGCGACATTGCGAAGAATGCATAGCGAGACAGCGCAATGATCGGATCTGGATAAACACCGATCACCAGTACCAGTAATGCGACAAGCAATACCATGATACCGCCGACTTTTTGTCCCCAGTGATTTACAGCATCAAGACGTGGTGTTTCTGGTGGAGTCATATACATGACAACCATCACACGCAGGTAGTAGTACAGACCAATACCTGAACCCAGGATGACCATCGCAGCAAGGAACCAAGACTCACCTGCTACCGCAGTTTTCACTACCAGGAACTTACCGATGAAGCCCGCTGTTAATGGAATACCTGCTAGAGACAGCATCATCACAGTTAATACAGCAGTCAATACTGGACGGCGCCAGAACAGACCGCGGTACTCCGCCAGGCTACCTGCTTCATCTGTATTGTTATACGGACTAGACATCAGCGTTACCACACCGAAAGCACCAATCGTAGTCAATACATACGTGATGATATAGACGTTTACACTTTCAAAAGTCGCGAAACCTTGAACCTGTAAAAAGTCAGTATTACGTGCAGATACGATCGCAACCAGTACATAACCGAAGTGAGCAATTGAAGAGTATGCCAAGATACGTTTCAAGTTCACCTGTTTCACTGCAAGCAAGTTACCTACAATGATGGAAAGTACTGCAATCACGCTGATGATAGTTACGAAGCTATCTGACAGGATTAAGCCAGAAGACAATACATAACGTACGAACAGACCCAGCATTGCCACTTTAGACACAGTTGCAAGGAAAGTTGCAACTGGTGCTGGAGCACCTGCGTATACGTCTGGTGTCCATTTGTGGAATGGAGCCAGTGACAGTTTAAAGCCCACAGCGAATACGATCAGTGCCAGACCAATTACTACAGCAGGTTGACTGAATGCAGTTAATAGTTTGCCTGGTTCAGCGACAAAGCTTAGAGAACCTGTATATGCATAAACATATGCCATACCCATCAACAACATTGCAGATGCAGTTGCTGAAAGCACCAGATATTTCACACCTGCTTCAAGCGATTGAGAACGCTGATGTGTATACGCCAATAAGCCGTATACAGGGATCGACATGAGCTCAAGGCTAATGAAGAAAGATGCATAGTGAGAACTTGCCACCATCAGCATCGCACCGGCAACGGAGGTCAGCATCAGGATGTATAGTTCTTCACGGTTATCTTTATAGGTTTCAATATAAGCATGTGACAAGGTACTGCACGCCAGTGCAGCCACAATAATCACAAACTGATACAGCATCGTAAACGGATCTACGAGGAACAGATTCATTACATTGGCAGGTGCAAATTGACCCGCTAACAGAACGAACAGAATGTACAACGCCGCCAGGTTTAGACCAATGACTGTCGTAGTCGCAACTAAGTTATGGTTACGCTTAATTGCAGTAAGCAACATCACGACGATCGCAGTCAATGACACGATCATCACAGGTGCTAGAGGCATAAGCTCAGAAAAAGACATTGTGAAGTTCATGGCTTATTGGATCTCCACATTTTCAGCTGAAACGGCAGCTTGCTGCACAGCATCAGCTGCTTCAGACACAGGAATGTAGCTATTCGCTAACCACGCCATGCTTGAGTTAGAAACGTCAAGGAAGCTTTGTGGGTATAGACCAAGCCATGCTAGACCAAATGCACAGATCAGCAAAATTACCACTTCACGTGCATTTAAATCTTTTAACGGATTTGTGTAGTGTTGTTTTTGCTCTTCGTTTGGAACACCAAACAACGCTTTATGGATCAGAATCAAACCGTACAGACCCGCAAATACCAGGCTGATTGCAGCGAGGATTGTGAATGCAGGGAATTTACCGAATGAACCCATCAGGATCAGGAACTCACCAATGAAGTTACCTAGACCTGGAATACCGACAAGCGCCGCGATGAAGAACATCAGGAAGAATGCAAGGTATGGGAACTGACCACGAATACCACCCATCAAACGCATATCACGTGTATGAACACGTTCGTACACCTGACCACACATAATGAACAGCGCTGCAGATGACAGACCGTGAGCCAGCATCATGATCATCAGACCTTGGAAGGTCAGGATGTTACCTGCATAAATTGCAAGTAAAACGAAGCCCATGTGTGAAATAGACGTATACGCCAATAAACGTTTCATATCGGTTTGCTGGAAAGCACACCAAGCACCGTAGAAGATACCGATTAAACCGAAAATGATCGCGATGTCTGCAAACTGTGCAGAAGCCGCCGGGAAGAATGGAATCACGAAACGGATCAGACCATAAGCAGCTGTCTTAATCAAGATACCTGCAAGGTCAACAGAACCCGCTGTTGGTGCTTGTGCATGCGCATCTGGTAACCAGCCGTGTAATGGGAAAACTGGAAGTTTTACCGCAAAACCGATAAATAGACAGATCATGAATGCATAAGCCACTGCTGGTGCTTGTGTATCCAGCATGTTCGCTACACCCATCAGGTAGTTGTAGTCGAAACGGATTTGACCAGTCATGGTGTAGCCTACAGTCACCAGACCAAGGATACCAATCAGCATGACTAAACCAGCTACCTGTGTGTAAATGAAGAACTTGGTTGCAGCATATACACGTGACTTGCCTTCTGCCCCTTTATGACCCCAAAGTGCGATCAGGAAGTAGATCGGCACCAGCATCATCTCCCAGAAGAAGAAGAACAGGAACAGGTCAATCGCCAGGAATACACCGATTACACCACCCAGAGACCATAAAAGGTTCAAGTGGAAGAAACCAACGTTTTTCTGAATCTCACCCCACGAACAGCCTACTGCCAGCACACCAAGGAGTGCAGTCAAGCCAACCATCAGTAAAGATAAACCATCCACCGCAAGGTGAATGTTAATGCCCAGGGTTTGAATCCAAGGCAATTTAAACTCGGCTGCCCACGTAGGAGCCGCACCGCCAAGTTCATAGTTATAAGTACCCGACTGCCAAAGGACGATGGTCAAGACCAGCGTCACTAACATACCAATCAGCGCGATATAACGCGGAAGGTGTTGGTCGAGTTTATCGACCAACCAGCAAATAAAACCTGCAATGAACGGAATGAGGATCAGAGCCGGCAAAATAATATTGTTTGGAGCTTCCATTTTATTTCCCCACTACCTGAATCACGAGCAAGATCATCAGTAGGACAACGACACCGAGCCCCATACTAGATGCATATTCACGCAGTGAACCTGTTTGACGTGAACTGGTAAAGCTATGACCACCTTTAACCAGTGCAGGCAGCACCAGCCAGAAGCCATCAATCGGATCACGGCCGAACAGTTTCGCGAAGAACAAATAAGGCTTCACAAAAACGATGTCATACAGCTTGTCGAAACCAAGTGCATTACGGCAGATGTTGGCAAGGCCCGCACCCAGAGAAGTTTTCGCAAAAGATTTCACAGCGTTGTAAGCAAAAGCAAACAGCACCACGCCAATTGCAAGACCTACCAGTGCAATACCTACTGCTGTGTATTCTGCAGTATGCATGCCATGTTCAAGTGCTTCCGGAATTTCAAATGCAGGAAGTTTAGCCGCATTCAAAATACTTTCCACAGGCGCTTTTAATGCTGCACCCACGAAAGTTGAAAGTACTGCAAGAATTGCCAATGGACCCCAGTAAGTTACACCCTTGATTGCATGGTAAGGTGTGTTTTCTTTACCGAAGAATACCACCCAGATCAGACGGAATGTATAGATCGAAGTCAGGAACGCACCGATTACACCCACCCAGTAAAGTGTGCTGTAAACTGCGATTGATTGGCCTTGTACCCAAACCGCACCCAGGATTGCATCTTTTGAGAAGAAGCCCACAGTGATGAATGGAATTGCAGCCAATGCACCGCCACCAATGGCGAAACATGCAAACAGGAATTTGTTCTTGTAGAACAGACCGCCCATCTTGAAGATATTTTGTTCGTGGTGGTAAGCCAGAATCACTGCACCAGAAGACAAGAATAATAATGCCTTGAAGAATGCGTGAGTCAGCATATGGAACAGACCCGCCTGGTATGCTTCAGCACCTACAGCCATAAACATGTAGCCCAACTGACTCATAGTTGAGTAAGCCAGAATACGTTTGATGTCTGTTTGTACCAATGCAGCAAAACCAGCCACCAGCAATGTCACCGCACCAGTAATTGAGATGAACATCATCACTTCAGGTGCAAGTTCAAATACTGTGAACAGACGGCAGCACAGGTAAACACCTGCTGTTACCATTGTTGCAGCGTGGATCAATGCAGAAACAGGAGTCGGACCTGCCATCGCATCTGCCAACCAGGTTTGCAGTGGAATCTGTGCAGATTTACCAGCAGCACCCAAGAACAGCATTAACGCAGTCCAGATGGTCAATGATGAGCTTTGAGTCATCACAGCCGCAGCATTTTCTACGATGTACTGAGTATTTAGCGTACCGAATTGCTGGAACAGCAAGAACATGGCAATCAGCAGGAATACGTCACCAATACGGGTAACGGTAAATGCCTTGATCGCTGCCACACCGTTTGCAGGGTTTTGGTAGTAATAACCAATCAGCAGATAAGAACACAGACCTACACCTTCCCAACCCAGGAATAACAACGCCAGGTTGTCACCCAGTACCAGCAATAACATGCTTGCAACGAACAGGTTGAAGTAAGAGAAGAAACGTGCGAAGTCTTGTTCACCGCGCATGTACCATGATGCAAAGATATGGATCAGGAAACCAACGCCTGTCACCATGCCCAGCATCAACAGAGACAAACCGTCCAGGTGCAGGCTGATGCCCGGTGCAAAACCACCGACATTGAACCAGGTCCAAAGAGGTTGCACCACCGCGGTAGAACCATTGTTGACAAAGTCCATACCCGCAATGAGTGCGAACAATGCCGATAACCCCACAGCCCCTACACCAATAATGGCTGCAACTGTTTCAGGAAGCTTATGACGCCCTGCCGCTAAAAGGACGAAGCCAATGAGCGGGAATAAAATTGTTAGATATAAATAACTCATCCGCGCATCTCACTAGCAGCATCCACATCCAGATGATGGAAGCGATGATAGAACTGAAGGACGATCGCAAGACCGATACACGCCTCTGCCGCAGCAAGGGTCAGAATCAGAATAAACATGATTTGACCATCAGGCTGTGCCCATGCACTGCCCGCCAGGACGAACGCCAAAGCAGCAGCATTCATCATGATTTCAAGGCTCATTAAAATGAATAGCAGGTTGCGTCGCACCATTACACCGTAAAAACCCAGTGCAAAAAGAATGGATGCAACGATCAAACCATGCTCTAAAGGGATGTTGCCCATTATTGTTGTTCCTCTTCTGCACCTGGTTCACGTTTACCCAAATGGAATGCTGCAACAAGTGATGCAAGCAATAACATCGCGGCAACTTCTACCAACAATAAGTATTGCGTAAAGAGTGATTGACCTACCGCTTTAGGACCGACCATTTCTGTGCCCATCACCATTGAAGGCTGCACGTAATCTGATTTAAGTACCCAAACCAGCATCAGACCAATCAGGAAGCTCATCAATGCCGGATAAGCCCAAGCTGATGAAGTCAACCATTTGCGTTCCTGAGCAACAGTCTGTTCGCCCAAGTTCAGCATCATTACCACGAACACGAATAACACCATGATCGCGCCAGCATAAACGATGACTTCAAGCGCACCCGCAAATGGTGCACCCACGATCAGGAACAGCCCTGCTACAGCAAGGAGTGAAACGATCAGGCTTAATAAAGCATGTACCGGGTTCGTGTTAGTTACCACACGAACCGTAGAGACGATGGCCACAAGGGCCATTAAATAAAATGGCCACATCATGGTAATAGACTCCGTACATCAACAGGCGCACTTTCACGCTGTGCCTGACCTTTGTCCTTACCAGCAACTGCCATACCGGTGACACGGTAGAAGTTATAGTCAGGATATTTACCAGGACCAGAAATCAGTAAGTGTTCTTTTTCGTAGACTAAGTCTTGACGAACATATTCGCCCAATTCGAAATCTGGTGTCATCTGAATCGCAGTCGTAGGACATGCTTCTTCACACATACCGCAGAAAATACAGCGAGAGAAGTTGATACGGAAAAATTCCGGATACCAACGACCATCTTCACGTTCTGCTTTTTGTAGTGAAATACAGCCTACCGGACATGCAACCGCACACAGGTTACATGCCACACAACGCTCTTCGCCATCTGGGTCACGCGTTAATACGATACGACCACGGAAACGTGGTGGCACGATTTCTTCGGCTGGCACTTCCGGATATAAAATGGTGTCACGTTTGCGCGTTGCATGGGTAAATACCATGAACAACGTACGAACGATTGACCCGAATCCAGCTAGAAATTTAAACATTTTGTTCTCCCTGCTGTCTTAGGCCTGATTCAACAGAATCACAGCACCAGTCACCAAAAGGTTAACCAACGCCAATGGCAAGCAAATTTTCCAACCAAAGTTCATCACCTGGTCATAACGTGGACGCATTAAAGAACCACGCGCCAATACAAACATCATTACGAAGAATGCTGTTTTAATAATGAACCAGAATGCTGGTGGAAGGAAATCAAGACCAAATGGTGCTAACCAGCCACCGAAGAACAGGGTTACGATCAATGCAGAGATCAGTACTACGTTTACGTATTCCGCAACGAAGAACATCCCCCATTTCATACCGCCATATTCTACGTGGTAACCTTCCGCCAGTTCCTGTTCCGCTTCTGGTTGGTCAAATGGGTGACGGTGAGTTACCGCAACACCTGCAACCACGAAGATCAGGAAGCCTAAGAACTGAGGAATAATAAACCATACATCTTTCTGTGCTTCTACGATCTCACGCATGTTGAATGAACCGGCAATTGCCACTACACCCATCAGGGAAATACCCAAGAACACTTCATAAGAAATGGTTTGTGCTGCTGAACGTAGACCACCAAGCAATGCGTATTTGTTGTTAGAAGACCAACCACCAAACAGTACTGCATATACCGCAATACCTGCCATTGCCATGAAGAACAACAGACCGATACTCATGTCTGCAACACCTAAGTAAGGTGATACAGGAATAACCATGAACGACAGCACCGCAGTTGCCATCGCAACTGCTGGAGCCATACGGAAAGTCAATTTATCAGCAAATTTTGGTGTCCAGTCTTCCTTGAACATGATTTTCAGCATGTCGGCAACAATCTGGAACATACCGCCCGGACCTACACGGTTCGGACCGTAACGGTCTTGCCACAAGCCGAGTAAACGACGTTCAATAAAAGACATCAACGCAGCGATCAGTACTACAACCAGTAAGATCACGATCGCTTGAAGTACTGAATAGGCGATTGGCCAGTTTTCAGCCCACAACGGCGTTTGACGGATTAATTCTTGTTCCATGAATTACGCTCCTACCGCGACTGAAACAGGCTCTGCAAGAGATACCGTTGGTGCAAGACCAATTGGGTAGCCAATATAACCTGTTGGTAAGTATTCAATCACTTGTACAGGAAGAACAATTGAAGTCTCGCCTGCTTTCACAGTGATCTTCTGACCGTCTTGCAGGTTCAAGCGTGTAGCATCCTGTTCGCCCACTGCAAATACTGCGTCAGGAATACGTGATTCCATTGCCGGAGTTTTGATCATGAACTCACCAGATGCAAAAATGTGATGCATTGGTACCAGACGGAAGCTTTCAGCATTTACGAGCACAGGTGCTGGTGCGACGAAGCTACGCGCTGGACGCTTTGGTAAACGGTCGAATAAACGAACGCCTGAATCACCGCCTTTTAAGTGACCGCCCACTTCATCCTGGTATTTGTTCCAGGCTTGTGGTGAGTTCCAGCCTGCAGACCAGGCAAATGGAATCAGTGGAGATGGTGTTTCATTACCCACATAACCTTCCATAGAGAATGTTAATGCAGAATCGATATCGGTTGGCTGTTTCGGCTCGTGGACAGACAATGGCGCACGCATCGAAGTACGGCCTGAGTAACGACGTGGTTCACGTGCCACTTTCAGACCATGTACACGGAAGCCCGCATCTGGTGCTACATCCAGAATACCTTCAAGTGCAGGAACATTGCTTGCTACTGACTCGATGACATCATCCAGTACTGTCCAAGAAATCGCTTTGCCTTGTACGCCTGTTTCCAGTGCGTGTAACCAGCGCCAAGATTCTTTGATTGCCAGTTCCGGGTTGTAGTAGTTAGGGTCATACACTTGATAGAAACGTTGTGCACGGCCTTCTTGAGAAACGACAGTACCATCACCTTCAGCAAATGAGGCAGCAGACAATACGATGTTCGCTTTCTTCACAGTCGCAGTTTCAGAGTGATCCAATACGATCACCTGTTTGCCTGCAAGCGCAGCATCAACCTGAGCCGCTGGTAAACGACGGTAAAGATCGTTTTCTACAATTAGGACAGTGTCATAGTCTTGTGCAAATGCTTGCTCAAGGCTTTGACCACCGAAGATTGCCAGCCCCATTGAGTTCACTTCAGGAACAGTCAAGGTCAAGCCCGCATTACCCAGGTTTTGTGCTACTTGTGCAGCAGCTTCCATGATGGTTGCGTCTTGTAGACTTGTACCAGAGATGATCAGTGGTTTCTTGGCAGCTTTCAGCGTATCTGCAATGGTTTGTGCAAATGCTTTCGCATCGTCATCAAGACCAGTGATGACTTCACCTTTCACACCCGCAGCAATCGCGAAGCCTAAACGTGCGATGTCATTTGGAGAAGCAACCACTTCACCTTCCGCAACGTCAGACAAACGTGTTTGTGTTGCAGCCAGAATGTAAATCGGAGATTTCGCATCTTGGGCAATACGTTGTACAGGTTCAGCCAGCCATTCTTGGGTACGGCGCTCTGCAGCCATTTCCTTGCCTTTATTTTTCGCAGCTTGGCGAACAGATAAAGCCATACGTGGCGCAGTTTGAGTCAGATCTTCACCCAGAATGAGTACCGCATCATAGCTTTCGATTTCACGCATGTTCGGGTTATAAACACCTTCGGTTTGCATGATCGATGCAGCCAGCTCAACCAAATTTTGCTCTTTTTGAGCCATACCGGTTGAGTAATTGTCTTGACCAACTAACTCACGTAGTGCGAAGTTAGCTTCAAGCGATGCACGTGGTGAACCGATCCCCAGTACTTTTTTGCCTTGGATTTTCGCAATTACGGTATCCAATGCTGTATCAACAGAAACAGTTTCTACATTCGTGCCAGTACGGAACTGTGGCTGACGCGGACGGTCTTTACGGTTTACATAACCGGTACCGAAACGGCCTTTATCGCACAGGAAGTATTGGTTAACTTCACCGTTGAAACGGTTTTCAACGCGACGAAGCTCACCATAACGCTCACCTGGAGAGATGTTACAACCTGAAGAACAGCCATGACATACGCTTGGTGCGTACTGCATGTCCCATTTACGGTTATAGCGTTCTGAGTGAGTCTTATCGGTGAATACACCAGTCGGACAAACTTCAGTCAGGTTACCTGAGAATTCAGATTCCAAAGTACCTGATTCCGGACGACCGAAATAAACGCGAGAAGCGTTTGCATATACGCCGAAATCCGTACCGCCCGCATAGTCTTTGTAATAACGAACACAACGGTAACATGCGATACAACGGTTCATCTCGTGCGCAATGAACGAACCAAGTTCTTGGTTGTAATGCGTACGCTTGATGAACCGGTAACGACGACGGTCATGTTGTGTCATCACAGTCATATCTTGCAGGTGACAGTGGCCACCCTCTTCACAGACTGGACAGTCGTGCGGGTGATTGGTCATCAAGAATTCAACAACAGAAGCACGGAAATCTTTTGCTTCTTTGTCTTCAATCGAGATGTAGGTATTGTCAGCAGCCGGTGTCATACATGACATGACCAAACGACCACGCGTATCTTCTGGATTCGCGTATTGAGTCACAGCACATTGACGGCAAGAACCGACAGAACCTAAGGATGGATGCCAACAAAAGTATGGGATGTCGATGCCAAGACTCAAACATGCTTGCAGCAAGTTTTCCGAGCCGTTGACTTCATACGATTTTCCATCGACATGAATTGTAGCCATAGTCGAATTCCTTAAGCTTGTTCTACGTTGCGGGTTTGAGCGGCAGCATTTACGACTTTGGCTTCAAATTCGCCACGGAAATGTTTGAGTGCGCCCATTAACGGTTCCATAGCACCTGGTGCGTGAGCACAGAAAGTTTTACCAATCCAAAGCTTACGAGTCAGTTCTTGTAAGTGATCGATATCTTCTTTCTTGCCAGTACCATCTTCAAGTGCTTTAAGCGCTTTCACCGCCCAAGGTAAGCCATCACGGCAAGGTGTACACCAGCCACATGATTCACGCGCAAAGAATTCTTCGAGGTTACGGGTTGCTGAAACCATACATTGAGTTTCATCAACCACCATCAATAGACAGGTACCTAAACGTGAACCTGCTTTCATGATGCTTTCCGCATCCATCGGAAGATCGATATGCTCGGCAGCCAGGAAGTCAGTTGATGCACCACCGGGTAACCATGCTTTCAGCTTCAGGCCGTCACGCATACCACCGGCATGTTCTTCAATCACTTCACGTGCAGTGGTACCGAATGGCAGTTCCCATAGACCTGGGAATTTCACCTTACCTGAAGCACCATAAATTTTTGTGCCAGGATCTTTCGATTTACCTGCAGACAGACCGATGTACCATTCTGGACCACGCAACATGATGGCTGGCAAGTTGTTGTAGGTCTCTACGTTGTTCACGATCGTAGGACGACCCCAAGCACCTGCAACCTGCGGGAATGGCGGTTTGGTACGCGGGTTTGCACGGCGACCTTCAAGCGAGTTAATCAATGCAGTTTCTTCACCACAGATATAACGACCCGCACCGGTATGCACGTGTAACTCGAAGCTCCAGCCAGAATCCAGGATGTTGTCACCCAGGTAACCTTTGGCACGAACCTGCTCAAGTGCTTCGTTCAGGTACTTCGCCGCTTCGATGTATTCACCACGGATGAAGATATAACCTTGAGTTGCTTCAAGGGTATAAGCTGCAATCAGCATACCTTCGATCAGCTGATGCGGAAGATCTTCCATCAACAGACGGTCTTTGAAGGTACCTGGTTCCATCTCATCGGCATTACAAATCAGGTAACGTGGACCTGAATTGTCATTTGGCGCCATCAGCGACCATTTGATCCCTGCCGGGAAGCCTGCACCACCACGACCTTTTACGGTTGCAGCCTTTACAACTTCCAGCACTTCTTTCGGTGTCATAGACAGGGCTTTTTTAAAGCCTGCATAGCCTTCAAGCGCTTCATAGTCATCGACATGACGGACATTTGCTTGTTTGCTTAGACGCCAAGTCAGTGGATGCGTTTCCGGGTTACCGTCGCCATAAATTGGTTTTGGTTCGGTATTCATACATACTTCTCCAATAACTGTTTAATTGATGTTACTTCCACGAGACCGTGAGTATCTTCATCAATCATGAGGGTTGGACCTTTATCACAGTTACCTAGGCAGCAAATTGGAAGCAAGGTAAAACGGCCATCCGCTGTGGTTTGGCCGAACTGGATACCCAATTCACGCTGGAATGCTTCTGCTAAAGTCTCCGCACCCATCAAGAAACATGCAATTGAGTCACACAGTAAAATTACGTGACGACCCACTGGCTGACGGTAAATACGGTTATAGAACGTTGCAACCCCTTCCAAATCGGCAAGGCTCATGCTGAGCATTTGCGCGATGGCATTCATTTGAGCATCGTCTACCCAGCCATTACGGCGTTGTACACACTTCAGCGCATCAAGACACGCTGCACGTGGGTAAGGGTAATGCCCAATGTGATGTTCAATTTCGTGGATTTCTTCCGAAGTTAAAATCCCTTCAACATTCACACGTGGCTTTTTATCAGTCAAAATCATCATAATGCGTTTACCCCTTAGCGATCCACGTCAGCCATTACGACGTCGATTGTCGCTAAATAAATGATTAAGTCAGATACAAGACTGCCGTTAATCACAGAAGGCATTTGCTGTAAATGCGTGAAAGTTGGTGTACGAATACGGGTACGGTAACTCATGGTTGACTTGTCTGAAGTCAGATAATAAGTCGACGCACCTTTCACCACTTCTGCCATCACAGATGATTCACCTGCAGGCATTACAGGACCCCAAGAAACGCTCAAGAAGTGCGTAATCAAGGTTTCAATATCTTGTAATGTTTTGTCTTTTGGTGGTGGAACAGCCAGCGGATGGTCCGCTTTGTACGCACCAGATGGCATATTCTCTAGACACTGCTTAATGATTTTCAGTGACTGTTCGATTTCACGGAAGTGAACAATCACACGAGCATATGCATCGCCTTCGTACTCAACCGGTACTTCGAAGTCGTAATTTTCATAACCGCTATATGGACGGTATTTACGTACGTCAAAGTCGATACCTGTAGCACGCAGACCAGTACCTGTTACGCCCCATGCCAATGCAGATTTCGCATCGTACTGAGCCACATTACGGGTACGACCCACAAATACAGAGTTTTTCAGTGCTGCAGTGTAGTATTCATTCAAACGCTTAGGCATCCAGTCGAGTAAGTCTCGAACCAGTTTTTCCCAACCATTTGGCAAGTCATGTGCAGTACCACCGATACGGAACCATGCTGGATGCATACGGTAACCGGTGATCGCTTCCACGATGTCATACACTTTCTGACGGTCAGCGAACATATAGAATACTGGGGTCATACCGCCGGCATCCTGAATCGCAGTACCGATGTACAGCAAGTGGTTATTGATACGGAACAATTCCGACATCATGACACGGATACATTGTGCGCGGTCTGGCACAGTAATGCCTGCCAATTGTTCCACACCCATCACATACGGCATGTTTTGAGCACAACCACCCAAATAGTCCACACGGTCAGTATACGGAATGAATGAATGCCAAGTTTGACGTTCAGCCATCTTTTCCACACCACGGTGGTGATAGCCGATATCTGGCACACAGTCTTTCACTTCTTCACCATCCAACTGCAAAATTACACGGAACGCACCGTGCGCAGACGGGTGGTTAGGACCCAAATTCAGGAACATGAAATCTTCATCTGCATTACCGCGCTTCAGACCCCAGTCTTCTGGCACGAAACGTAGATGTTCCTGTTCAAAGTCCTGCTTGGCTTTGTCTTGAATATACGGAGTATATTCAGTCGCACGTGCAGAATATTCTTTACGTAGCGGATGACCTTCCCAGTAGGTTGGCAACAAGATACGACGGAGCATTGGATGCCCTTCGAAATTGATGCCGAACATGTCATAAGCTTCACGCTCATACCAGTTCGCATTTGGCCAGATATTCGTTGCGGTCGGAATATTCAGATCGCTGTCGCTTAATGCAACTTTAATACGAATGTCACAGTTACGCTCTAAAGATAATAAATGATAGAACACTGTGAATTCTGACGCAGGCAAACCGTCACGGTGCGTACGTAAACGCTCATCTACTGCAGACAAGTCGAATAGCATCACGTATGGACGTGGCACGGTACGCAAGAACATCAATACTTCTTGTACACGTGCGCGCTCAACCCAAACTGTCGGGAAATCCTCGAAAGTTGTTTGCACAAAGAAGTTCTCACCAAACTTGGTTTTGAGCTCTTCAATGATGGCAAATGCTGGGCGTGAATCAACTGCTGTTGATTCTGGCATAGCAATGTCAGTTTCAGCCATTGGCTTGGCTTCCTATTTAATACAAATTCAGTCAACCTAAACGACAACTACACCCATAGCGGGTGCACAACAAAAAACCGGTCGTTTAAATTATTTAATTTCATCCATAGAGCGTAAGTTCTTCACAGCCACACGCTGGTCTTTCTTACGGTCACGTTCCGGCATCATCTTTGGCTTATACACTGGCTTAAGATCATCACCGATTACCGCAGACAGCGGACGACGCTCTAATTGAATTTGGTCTTGTAACAGCATTAAAGCCTGGATCAATGCTTCAGGACGTGGTGGGCAGCCCGGAACGTATACATCTACCGGAATAATCTTATCCACACCTTGTACGACTGAATAAATATCGTACATACCACCTGAGTTCGCACACGCACCCATTGAAATCACCCATTTCGGTTCAAGCATCTGTTCATACAGACGTTGAATTACCGGAGCCATTTTCACGAAGCATGTACCTGCTACAATCATCAAGTCTGCCTGACGCGGTGAAGCACGGATAACTTCGGCACCAAAACGTGACAAGTCATGTACACCGGTCAAAGTCGTTGCATATTCAACGTAGCAGCAAGATGTACCAAAGTTAAATGGCCAAACTGAGTTCTTACGACCCCAGTTCACTGCTGTGTGCATTACATCCTCTAGGCGAGTCATGAACACATTTTTATTCACTTCTTCTTCTAGAAGCGGATCTTCTACAACGATACGCTCTTGAAGTGGATATTCATCAGCATTCGGATTCGCACGGGTTAATGTATATTTCATCCCGAGTTACTCCTTATCAGAGGGTTGAACTTGTGATTTTTTCACAAGACCAGATGATTGAGCTGGGATTTGACCAGTTGGATCCATAACCAATTCTTCAACTGAGTTGAAGCGCGTAATTTCTGCAAGATCCATATTTGGCGAACCAATTTTAGCTTTGTATCCTGCTGCTTTACGTCTGTCTGAAGGTGCCCAGTTCAGTGCGCCTGTCGATAATTCGTAAACCAAACCAACAAGTAAAACCAAAATAAAGATAGCTGCAGTTGCAAAACCAATCCAACCTACTTCACGAACAGAAGATGCCCATGCATACAGGTAAAGTGCTTCGAGGTCGAAGACTACAAAGAAAATTGCAACTAAATAGAATTTCGCAGACAAGCGGATACGAGCTCCACCTGCGCTGACTACGCCTGACTCAAACTGCTCCTGCTTGGCACGGCCCCATGATTTACCCCCGAGGAGTAATGGGACAGTGAGCATAAAGACGCATAAAAATGTAACGCCGATCACGAAGGCAATAATTGCCCATTCGTATGGAGTAATGGCACTCATGCGGGGATAACTCCTGGCAGGCCGATTTATTAACAAAGAATGTATGTATTGGCCTTCAAATACACCAAACACAAAATTAATCCCGCCAATTGTACCTGATTTTGGATTTCACTTGCTAGCTTATAAGCCTTAGTCTTTTGGATGATTTTTTAGACATTCCTAATTTTATTCTGGCTTTAAGCTCAGAGAATCTCAACCGATCGTTTTTTTAAATTAAAGTTTAAATTTCCATTATTTTTTTCTAAACCCAGATAGACTTTTAAAGCCCTGCTTAATTAAGCCTCACTCCTTGTACAGTGGCTGGCTACCCACCCCATGAAAAGAAACTTATAAAGAATCAATCAAAAACATTTCACCTTTGCATAATGCCTCGAAAAAATCAGTGTGTTTTTAAAAGATGTTTAACATGAATGTTGTCATTCAATTAGAAGTCGCCCTTTTCTGCCCGCTCTCGGTAAGCCTTAAAAGAGCAATTGTGTATTTTTGCAACACGTCCAACAGTTTGATTCAGATTATGATATTTCTATTTTTAAACCCACTATGACATTTATAAAGTAACAATAAGGAGTCCATGCATGTCTCTACGATTTACCCATAAACCTGATTATTTTTTCTTTGCTCAATTATTGATGCGACATGTAGAAAGCTATATCCAAAAACATCAGGATGCCAGCAATGCAATCTTTGACTTAGGGGATATTCATAAACTTTTCCAGACAGACTATGCCTCTTCCAGCATTAACCTAGACGGTATTATGAATATTGCCGATGAGTACAAGCTTGAAACCTTATCTGGTGACCAAAAGCTAATCCAAAGCTATCAGGTAGATGTTAAAAATAACAAGCTACTGATCAACTTCAATTCTGATGCCTTAAACAGCCTGAAAGAAGGCAAGCCACTGATTGAACCGGATGCTACCATCCATGAATAATCCCCTTTAAATAGCCATAAAAAAACGATACCTATGTATCGTTTTTTCTCACCTAAACTCTTATTCTGATTGATCTGACACTTCAGCTTTTTCCAGCTTTTCGATCGGTTTTTGCTTGATTTTTTTACCGTAACGGCTGGCTGGCCAAATCATGATAAAGCGTGCACCACCCAGTGTCGGACTTTGATCGACCTGAATCTCTCCACCAAACCAGTAAGCAATCCGGCTGACAATAGACAAGCCCAAACCATACCCCCCTGAAGCACGGGTACGACTATCATCCAGTCGGGCAAAAGCTTCAAAGATACGGGCGCGGTCAGCTTCTGGAATCCCCGGACCATCATCTTCTACACAGATATACGCCATGCCCTTAGCATCTAGTCCGCCGCTGATCAGGATTTTCTGCTCACAATAGCGTACTGCATTACCCACCAGATTTTGCACCACACGATGCAGGTAACGTCGTTCAGCTTCTACGGTTACAGGTACTGGCATTGGCAGCACTTCAACTTCTTTGCCAGTTTTTAGAGCATCTGTTTCGACGGCCACCTGCTCCAGCACTTCAAACAGATCAATATCTTCAAATTCAATTGAAGGCATGCCCTGTTCCAGTTTGGCATAGGTCATGATTTCATCGATCAAGGTATTTAAGGCTTCAATATCCTTATCGATCTGCTCAACCTGCTGCAAGCGATAATCATAGTCGTCTTCATCTGCCATCATTTCCACAGCAAAACGGATACGGGCAACCGGTGTACGCAGCTCATGCGATACAGCACGCATCAATTCACGCTGCGCTTCAATCAGGCGCTGAATATGGTCCGACATATTGTTATAGCTGGAAGCCAGCGTCGCCATCTCATCACTGCCCTCCACCGGAAGACGCAATGACATGTTCCCGGTTTTCATCTTGTTCAGGGCATAGCTCACTTCACGCAGTTTACGTTGCATTGGCACCAGCAGACCATAAATCCCCAGACTTAAGACAAACAGGCTCAGTAAGGTAATCCCGGCAGCTAACTGGAATGGCATCCAGTTAAATAACGGCACTGGCCCCATCACCAGCACTTCAGACGTCGAGCTAGGAATAGGAGAAATGATCGAAATTGTAGTGCCGCGAATTGAGGCACTATCACGATATAAAATAATGCTGTGATCCAGACGCAAACGTCCGATCTGCTCAGAATCTAGTGGCAGGCTCTGGACATTTTCGATCGAGATTGGATAAGAGAAATAGTCCTGAATTCGCTTCAGGTATTCTTTTTCCTGACCTGGGTAGTACACCAGATAGTCCAGAATAAAGACCGGTAAAGCCTTCATCTGACGTTCAGTAATATTATCCGCCTTAATATAAAGATAATGACTTGGATCATCGCGTAGCCCAATGACAATATAAGCTACCCCAGTTTTAGCATCCCAACGCACGACTGCCTTACGGTCAGCCAGACGTCGACCTTCCGCTCGGGTAATATCCACTTTACTGGCTTCGACATAGTAGATCGGCAATTCCAACAGATCAGACGCATCTGAAACCCAATCCATCTTTTGCTGCAGATTAGGCTGTCTCGCAACCCCCTCACTGATGATATATGCCATACCATTAGTCAGGGATTCACGATACTCCTGCGCACGCTGGTAGTTGATGATCTGTACCAGCAGATAGCTGAATACTGCCACCAGGACCACAAGCATGACCAGGCCTGCGTATATCCGCAAAAATATACTGTGTTTAAACACCTATTAATTATCCTGTTTATTCAGGCGGCTAAAGGCACCGATTAGATACCGTTAGTTTCTTTGACGAATAGATAACCTTTACTACGTACTGTTTTAATACGTTTTGGATTTTCAGGATCGTCACCAATTTTTGGACGAATGCGCGAGATACGCACATCAATTGAACGGTCTTGGCCGTCATATTCGATGCCGCGTAGACGCTCGAAGATATCTTCACGTGACAGGATGCGGCCCGCATTTGAAGCCAGCAGCCACAACAGGTCATATTCTGCACTGGTAAAGTCAACCAGCTCACCATTCAAGGTCACTGAACGACCACCATTGTCGATCACCAGGTCATCAAATTCGATGCGCTGAGCCACTTCATCTTCAGGCACCTTGTCGGTACGACGCAATAAAGCACGAATACGAGCCAGCAGGACACGCGGCTGAACCGGTTTAGCGACATAGTCATCTGCACCCATTTCCAGACCTAAGACCTGATCCATATCTTCAGTACGTGCAGTCAGCATTAAAATCGGTTGATGATAATGTGGACGAACTTCACGGCAGATGGTCAAACCATCAGCACCTGGCAACATGACATCTAGAACCACCATGTCTGGTTGCTCAGCAATAATACGACGAATAGCACGGTTGCCATCCGGCTCTACCCCAACCTCAAGACCATTACGGATGAGGTATTCTTGTGTTAAACGAGCAAGACGCTCATCATCTTCAACAATTAGAATTTTAGGTAACTTTTCTTCTTGGCTCATGTGTTGCCCCTTTATTTGATGGACGCATGCTACGGACGTATCCTTTTGAAATCCAATAGATACGTTTTTAATATGCTTGCAATATACACACGTTTACATTGTAAACAAGATAGCGTTCACCAAACCAATACATCAAAGTAGCATTTTGTAATATTTTATCGTGCACATTTCACTCGAATGTGCATTTAACTACCGTTTGTCGGCTTATTTGCATTGATCAAAGCTGAATCTGGACAAAATGTGACTAGTTGATTCAGGCCTTTTTAGTTATCCACAATGTTATCTATAAGCACTTTTTGCCAGCTTTGATATGCTATGCCTTGCCGGATAAGGCTTATGCAAGAATCAATAAAAATTGGGATCTTTTTGCAAAAGATTAAGATAAAACTTCAGAAAAATATTTAGCAAAATGTCAATATTGATCTACCCTAAATTTTCCCGTATCTTGTGTTCAATTAATTTTATAACCACTAGGTCTTGTGTTTATTCCTCGAACACTGTGGCACGATTTTTGCCCAGTTCAAACGGTCCATAAACATAAAAATAGATGACAATGGAGCTATGCTAACATGAGCGTAATCACGTCCACTCCGGGTCAACTTCAGGTGATTAAACGCACCGGTGATGTTGCCGCTTTTGATGCAGAAAAAATTTCTGTTGCAATTGGAAAAGCATTTTTGGCAGTAGAAGGCCAGCAAAGTGCAGATTCGAGCCGTATACACGACCGTATCGAACAATTAACGGAAATGGTTCTGAATACATTCAAACGCCGTTTACCATCGGGTGGCACGATCCATATCGAAGAAATTCAGGATCAGGTTGAACTTGCGCTGATGCGTACTGGCGAACAGAAAGTTGCACGTGCCTATGTCATCTACCGTGAACAACGTTCTGAAGCGCGCAAACAGTTAGGTGCCAACCATCACCCTACACTGCAAGTCACTGATGCAGAAGGTAAGTTAAAGCCGCTTGACTTAAGCGAATTGACTGCGACTGTGACTCGTGCTGCTGAAGGCCTTGAAGGGATCGACGTACAGGCGATTGTCGATGAGACCGTAAAAAACCTTTATAACGGTGTAAAAGAGTCTGACATCTCTACAACCATGATGATGGCAACTCGTACCCGTATTGAGCAAGAACCTAACTATACTTATGTGACTGCACGTCTGTTGCGTGATGACCTGGTGGCTACCGGTTTAGAGTTCTTGGGTCTATCCACTGATACTAATGAAGGTGATGCACTTGAAACTTTCCTGAAAAAAGGGATTGAGTTAGAGCTTCTTTCACCTGAATTGTTAAACTTTGACCTGGCTAAGCTGGCTGCAGCGATTCAACCAGAACGTTCAAACCAGTTCACTTACCTAGGTCTGCAAACCCTATTTGACCGTTACTTTATCCACTCAGATGGCGTGCGTTTCGAATTGCCGCAATTGTTCTTCATGCGTGTGTCTATGGGTCTTGCCCTGAACGAAGATAACCGTGAAGACCGTGCAATCGAGTTCTATAACTTATTGTCTAGCTTCGACTACATGGCGTCTACGCCTACCCTGTTCAACTCAGGTACGCTACGTCCACAGTTATCTAGCTGCTACTTAACTACAATTGATGATGATCTGTTTGACATCTATGGCGCGATGCGTGATAACGCAATGCTGTCTAAATGGGCAGGCGGTTTAGGTAATGACTGGACTCCAGTTCGTGCCCTGAACTCTTACATTAAAGGTACAAACGGTAAGTCTCAAGGTGTGGTGCCATTCCTTAAAGTTGCCAACGATACTGCTGTTGCAGTAAACCAGGGTGGTAAACGTAAAGGTGCGGTATGTGCATACCTGGAAACCTGGCATCTGGATATCGAAGAATTCCTTGAGCTGCGTAAGAATACGGGTGATGACCGTCGTCGTACTCACGACATGAACACTGCGAACTGGGTTCCTGACCTGTTCATGCAACGTGTATTCGAAGATGCTGAATGGACACTGTTCACACCTTCTGAAACGCCTGATCTTCATGATCTGACTGGTGCAGAATTCGCTGAGCGTTATGCTTACTACGAAAGCATTGCCAAAGAAACAAACATGTTGCACAAGAAAATCCGTGCAAAAGATTTGTGGCGCAAAATGCTGTCTATGCTGTTCGAAACAGGCCACCCATGGATCACGTTCAAAGACGTATGTAACCTGCGTTCACCACAACAACACGTAGGTGTGGTTCACTCTTCTAACCTGTGTACAGAAATCACCCTGAACACCAGCAAAGAAGAAATCGCAGTATGTAATTTAGGTTCGATCAACCTGGTACAACACATTCAAGGCGGCAAGCTGGATCGTGAAAAACTGGCTCGTACAGTAAAAACTGCGGTTCGTATGCTCGATAACGTGATCGACATCAACTACTACGCAGTTCCACAAGCACGTAACTCGAACCTGAAACACCGTCCAGTCGGTATGGGTATCATGGGCTTCCAGGATGCGCTTTACGAAATGGGTATGGCTTACGGTTCTGACGCTGCGGTTGAGTTTGCTGATGAATCAATGGAAGTGATTTCTTACTACGCAATTTCAACTTCAAGTGACCTTGCTGTTGAACGCGGTACGTATGAAACATTCAAAGGTTCACTGTGGGATCAAGGTATTCTGCCAATCGACTCACTTGACCTGGTTGCGAAAACTCGTCCAGAACGCATGTTTGAAGTAGACCGCACACAACGTCTGGACTGGGACACTTTACGTGCCAAAGTTCAAAAAGACGGTATGCGTAATTCGAATGTGATGGCGATTGCGCCAACTGCAACTATTTCGAACATTTGTGGTGTGTCTCAATCCATTGAGCCTACATTCCAGAACCTGTATGTGAAATCTAACCTGTCTGGTGAATTCACAGTGATCAACCCGTACCTGGTACGTGCGTTGAAAGAACGTGGTCTTTGGGATGCAGTGATGGTCAATGACCTGAAACACTTTGAAGGTTCAGTACAAAAGATTTCTCGTATTCCTGAAGAATTGAAAGCGATCTTTGCGACTGCGTTTGAAGTTGAGCCACGCTGGATCGTAGATGCTGCTTCTCGTCGTCAAAAATGGATCGATCAGGCGCAATCTCTGAACCTGTACATCGCTGGTGCAAACGGTAAGAAACTGGACATCACTTACAAGATGGCTTGGTTACGTGGTCTGAAAACCACTTACTACCTACGTGCATTAGGTGCAACTTCTGCTGAAAAATCAACCATTAATACTGGTGCATTGAATGCAGTTAAACCTGCAACTGTTGCGGCTCCTGTAGTTGCAGCGCCAGTGGTTGAAGAGAAAAAACCTGAAGCGCCTGTAGAGGAAGAAGGTTTCACTCAAGCAGCGCCAGTGCCACAAGCATGTTCAATTGATAATCCTGATTGTGAGGCTTGTCAGTAAGTTAGCTGGATTAGGAATCAACCGAGATTTATCTCTTATATTGCGAATTAGCAATGGTTGATTCTTATGAGCGGTTAGCATAAGAACTCACTTTTGCTAATTCGTCATGATTGATTCCGTAAAGGAATAGAACATGTCGAAAAAGCTTAAAGAATTTAAAAAGAAAGTTCGCATTGTACGCAAGGAAATTCAGATTTTTTGCTTCACATGCTTATTACCTTGCTCAGTTGCAATATTGGTTTCGATAAACCAAGCAAATGAACAAAACATAAAAAATCTTAAGTCAACTACTCAGGTAGTTACTTAATACAAAATCCCCCCTAAATCCCCCTTTTCCAAAGGGGGACTTCCGTGTAAGCAAAAGAATTCACGGAAATCCCCCTCCTTTATTAAAGGATGGGTTTGGGGAGGATTTAATATTTAACAATAAAGGAAACCTCAATGCCCCATATGACTCACAATTACATGTTAGGACTTGTGGCATTGATCCTTTCCTTTGCCATTACCTTTTACGCACCGATTGCTTACTTCTGGTTTAAAGTTCGCCAGCAACAGCGTAAACAAAATAAGTAGTGGGGATTTATCTCTGAACAAATTCAGAGCATTCATCGACAAAACTTAATTTTGTTTACACAAATTGAGCGTATAGTAAGACATCTCAGCACTGCTGGATGTCTAATAAAAGATATAAAGCAACTAGAGAGAATTGATATGTCTATCCTAAGTTGGGACGATTTCGAAGATGATTCGCAAAAACCGGCTGCACCTGAACAGCAGCCTACGCCCGTCGAGCCGAAAAAAACGGCTAATCCGCAGATGGTATCTGATGCAAGCAACACATCGTCGAATGTGGCAGCTGCACAACCCGCTGCAGCCCCTCGAAGCGCAGGATCAAATTCAACCGATTCACTGGCAAGAGCATCTGCTTCCCTAGACCAACTGGACGTTGCGCCTGGTCTTGAAGAACTTGAGATGGGCGCACAGCGTGTACAGGTTGATGATAAACGTATGATCAACTGCCGTGCTGACTTGAACCAGTTAGTGCCATTCAAATACGAATGGGCTTGGCAGAAATATCTGGATGGTTGTGCGAACCACTGGATGCCTCAAGAAATCAACATGAACCACGACATCGCGTTGTGGAAGTCTGAAAATGGCTTGACTGAAGATGAACGTACCATCGTGATGCGTTCACTTGGTTTCTTCTCTACCGCGGATTCACTAGTAGCAAACAATCTGGTATTGGCGATCTACCGTCACATCACCAACCCTGAATGCCGTCAGTACATCCTGCGTCAGTCATTTGAAGAAGCGATTCATACGCATGCTTACCAGTACTGTATCGAGTCTTTAGGTATGGACGAAGGTGAAGTCTTCAACATGTACCGCGAAGTCCCATCAGTTGCACGTAAAGCGGCTTGGGGCCTGAAATATACACAATCTCTAAGTGATCCTACTTTCAAAACCGGTACACCAGAAAACGACCAGATCTTGCTTCGCAACCTGATCGCATTCTACTGTGTACTTGAAGGTATCTTCTTCTACTGCGGTTTCACCCAAATTCTGTCTATGGGTCGTCGTAACAAGATGAATGGTGTTGCTGAGCAATTCCAGTACATCCTGCGTGATGAATCTATGCACCTGAACTTCGGTATTGATATGATCAACCAGATCAAGATCGAGAACCCACATCTGTGGACTGCTGAATTCCAGCAAGAAGTGATTCAGATGATCCTTGAAGGCACCATGCTTGAAATCGAATATGCACGTGACACGATGCCACGCGGTGTATTGGGCATGAATGCCGGTATGATGGAAGAATACCTGAAATTTATCTGTAACCGTCGCTTGAGCCAGTTAGGCTTGCCTGAACAGTTTACTGGTGTGAACAATCCATTCCAGTGGATGTCAGAAATGATGGATCTACGTAAAGAGAAGAACTTCTTCGAAACTCGCGTAACAGATTATCAAACTGGTGGCGCGTTAAGCTGGTAAGAAATATCACATAATATATAAAGTATTATGATCAAAAAAACCGCCTAAAATGGCGGTTTTTTTATTGGATGAATGCTTAACTTATTTCATCTTTTCAACGATTTGTTCAGCTTTTTTCAGATGTGTCGCTACCGCAGTACGGGTGTGCGTCAACATGCTTTTTAATTCCGCATTTTTCGCACTTGGAATCAATTGTGTATCCAAAGTGTTCAGGGCTTTACGATGTACTTCAACCTGACTCATCATATAGTCTTTATCGGCTGCAGATGGCTTGCTCAGGTCAGTAACAATCTTGTCACTATCGCTTTGCAATGCCGTACTGAGACTGCTTGCTTGAGGAGTTAATTTTAAACGGTCTGCCAGAGCCTGGCCTTTTTTCTCGTTCGCTGTATGTTCGCTAATCATCATTTGCGCATACTTACGTGCGTCATCTGTTTTAAGTTTTGGCAAAGCTGTTTTTGCCTGTTTAATTTCACCGTTATTGACCGTACTTACAACCTTAATCACTTGACTCTCAGTTAAATTCATTCGGCTGTCATTTGATGCTTTAGAATTTGCTTGAGCAGCAGTTGAAGATTGCTGATTCATTGCCATTGTTTGACCAGCAGTGAATAGCAATACACCACTCATCGCAACGCAGTTAATCATCTTCTTCATTAGAATAGCTTTCATCATGACACCCTTTAATGTTTTATTAATTAAAATTGCCTTTATAAAATAGGTGAATTCACTTAAAAACAGTTTAATGTTTAAGTTGTTTTATGAGATCAATATATAAGCATTTATTAACTTAAGCAAAGTCTGTTGGGGATTAGTTTCTTATTCAAACTCTACGTAAAAATTCGCAATATATTCATATTGAATAAAATACTAAAATTAATTAAGTCATTGATTTAAATTATTTTTATAAATATTGGTATATTTTTAGCTTTATTAAATTTATTTCAGTTTTTCTTCCCTTGAATCATTTCTTATTATTCAACAAATTAAGAAAATCTAAATTTAACTAAATTATTTGTTATCGGCTAAATCAACTTCTTATTAATCAGAACTTCTAGCTTTAGATAGTGAAAATTTATTACCTAAATATTTTTATAAAAGCTTGATCTCAAAATAAATTTCCTATGCTACTATCGGCCATATATGAATAATATTTATACAAATCCATAATAGCCAGAAGATAAATAGAGAGGGCTTATGAAAGGTTCCATCCTGGATTTTTCTATTCAAGATAATACGGGTTTTATCACAGGGGATGATAACAACCGCTACAGTTTTAGCGGTGCAGACTGGCGTGGACAACGCCCTCCTTCACGCGGTGACCGGGTTGATTTTATTGTTAACTCAACCGGTCAGGCAGCAGATATTTATCTGGCTTTGGGAAACTCGATTCATCTGGGAGAAAGCATTAGCAATCAGATTAATAAATATTCCAATCTGGATCAGGCTGAAGAGAATTACAGCAGTATCGACTGGTTTGTAAAATGTCTAACCAATTATGCAAACTTTTCAGGTCGTGCACGCCGTAAAGAATTTTGGTTCTTTATGCTGTTTTGTGTAATTTTAAGCATTATTAGTGAAGCCATTGATGCAGTTTTAGGCACCAAACCTTTGGTGAATGGCCTGCTAAATTTAGCGCTTCTGCTCCCAAGTCTGGCTGTAGGGGCACGTCGCTTGCATGACATTGGACGCTCTGGATGGTGGCAATTGCTTGTACTGACAGGGATAGGAGCCATTTTACTCATTATCTGGTGGGCAAGTGATACCAAAAAAGAAAATAATGAATATGGTGCTCCTGCCAAGTAATGGAACATTACATATCCCGTCTTGATACGGGATATGTTTATAGATTATTTAATTTAATATCAAAGCAATACGTAGGCAATTCATGCTGCAAGATCAGTTATCCAAACTTCCCAATGCAATATGGGTGCAAATTTATAAAGATAAAATGCAACTGATGGACAATGAGGGCACGATTGTGCAAACAATGGTCCCTCCCGTTCCCTATGCGCATGAACGCAGCATCATTGCCGACTTTAATGCTGCCTCAGACACCCTAAAACAGCTGGTATCTACTTCAATTGTTCAAAAACTTTGGGGCTCTACAACGCTGCTGCAAGTTATGGATATGCCTGAAGAGGGTCTGACAGCTCTTGAACAGCGTGCCCTGCTAGAATTAGGTTATGAAAATAGTGCACAAAAGGTGATTCTGTATGATCCCGCAGGTCAGGAAATTACGAAAGCGAGCTTAAGCACCACTTATCCTAAAACCAATCTAAAAATCTTTCTGGTTATCTTAATTGTCGTCATTGCTGCTTCTATCTGGTTTTTAACACTTTAAATGCCATATAAAATTAAAAAACCCCGCATTAAGCGGGATTTTTTAATTGAAGTTCAATGACATCATAAATTTTTATGAATAATCCATTTTAAAAACTTCTGATTAGATTGGATTATATTTAATGATGTCATCCAGCTGTAAAGTTGCACTGTCTACATTCTGTAATATCAGCAAATCAGCGCGTGCAAAGGTGGTATTGGTATCGGAACCATCACGATCGATCGTCACGACTGTATCATCTCCACGTTGTTCGAGCGTGATATAGTTCCCCAGATTTGAGGCATCTACTGCCTGATCACTTAATAATGCAGATACATCGATGGTGTCACCTTCAACTGCATTGAAGTCAGTCCAGGTATATGTACCATTGCCGCCAGTTGCATCAGCATTATTTAGTAAATAATAGATCGCTGTATCTGCTCCTGCACCACCTGTCAGGATGTCATCACCTGCACCACCCTGTAACAGGTTATCTGCTGGATCGTCGGCATAGTTAAGAATCTGGTTTACCTGATCAATATTGATCACCAGATTTGCTGAAGCACTTTCCTGATCGGCCTGTCCCGCATTACGCGTTACCGTATATTCAAATACTGATCCTAGACAGTATCGTGGACAACCAGCCCCTCTAAACTTTTAATATATTTCTGTTCAAAGGCTTCTGGACTTAACCAGCCGTTTGCAGAATGTCTTCTGACTCGATTGTAATAAATTTCAATATAGTCAAACAAGACAGCATTCGCTTCTTTTCGAGTCGAAAACACACTGCCATGTACCACATGACCTTTTAATGTATGAAAGAAGCTTTCAGTCACTGCATTATCCCAACAGTTTCCACGTCTAGACATACTCTGAGTACAATCATTTTTCAGTAACAGCGCTCTAAAATCACGACTACAGTACTGTGAGCCTTGGTCCGAATGAACCATAACACCAGTTGGATAACCCTGACGAGCCATTGCATAGTTAAACGTATCACACACCAACTGGCGGTCTATTCGATGGCTGGTTTGCCACCCCACGATACGACGGCTAAATAAATCTAGCATCACACATAAATACAACCAACCTTCTTTAGTGCGGATATAGGTAATGTCTGTTGTCCAGACTTTATTAGGCTGAGTAGCTGTAAATTGGCGATCCAACAAGTTGGGTGCTGTAGGCAAACGATGGGTTGAATCAGTCGTATGCTTGTATTTACGTGCAATCCTGCTACGTAAACCAAGCTTTTTTAGGATCCTTCCAATAGTACGTTCGCTCATGTTGTAACCTAAATCATGCATGTCATGTACTAATGAAGGTGCACCCAATCGTGCATGATGCTGCCAATATACGGCTTTTAAGTCATTATATTTCTGTGCCGTATTGGCTTGATGTTTTCGCCAGGTATAATAGCCTGAAGTGCTGACACCCAGGCATTTACAGGCAGAAGATACGGTGACTTCATTCATATCTAGATCTTGAATTACCGTGTACTTTTCTTGGCATGATCTGTTAGAAAGTACACATGCGCTTTTTTTAAGATGTCATTGGCTTCCTTGAGCTGTTTGACTTCTTTCTCTAATTCCACGATCCGCTGTTGTTCTGGTGAAAGTTGACGTTTGCTTGAACCTGCCGGATTGGTTTCACGAATCCATTTATCTAATGTTGAATAACCCACACCTAATTTCTGGGCGATTGCAGCTACAGACTCGTGTGAGTTTGAAAGTGCATAATCAATCGCTTGCTGTTTAAATTCGGGACTAAAACGTTTAGCCATTTCTTGAATCTCCAAAGATTAAAGTTACGTTATCTTTAGAGGCACGTGCTGTCCATTATTTTGTCTAGGATCATCCCGATGTTTAATAGTACCGAATTATTTTGCGTAATTGATGATTTCTTTCTTAAATTTGAAGCAACCTACTGGAATTTCCTTAAACAAAGTCGTCGTTTCTCCAGAGTCCGAACCGCTCACTTGAG
>NZ_VPDQ01000035.1:0-26231 GCF_013417535.1 Acinetobacter sp. YH12241
TTCTGACAAATATTTCTCAAATAAACTTCGAGTAATTTCTACCATTCAATCAATGAAAATAATTTCGATCAATCAACCAGTAAAAATCCACACAAGTTGTTCTTCATAATCTCTTAATGATCTTCTTGCTACTTCGTCAGTAGCAAGCTAGGTCGGCTATATTACTCTCTATCTCTAGAAAGTCAACCAGTAATGAAAATTATTTTTAAACTTCTTTCCTAAAACCTAACTCAACCATTTCATGCTAAGTTACTGTTTTATCAGAAGTTTTAATCTTCATCACTGCCGATGGATGTGCATTCTACAGTATTTCAGGGGGCTTGCAACCCCATTTTTTAAACTTTACAAACGCATGTTTATTTTATAATCCATAAAATTCATAAGTTACTGTTTTATTTATAAAAATTATTTTAATAAAAGTTTGAGTTATTATTTAATGCAAAACAAAACAATATTAACTTACTGATAAACATGAATTTAAATTACTACCATAAACAAAAAGCAGGAAAAAACTCCTGCTTTTTGTTTGTTTTCAGTTCAAATTAGAATTTCATACTGATTCTTGCCCAGTAATTCCGTCCGATATTATTAAATTGCTCATTGGCAGCAAATCCAAAACCGGAACTGCCCATCTTGTTCAAATGCTCGGCATAGGTACGGTCCAGTACGTTATCGACACCCACAGAAAGATCCATGTTGTCATTTACATGATATGTACCATTTAAAGAGAGAGTACCAAAACCAGCACTTTGCTTAAGATCATAGCCGACAATATTGCCTTCACGCTCACTAATTCGGTTCTGACCATCGACCAGGCGCCAGTAGGCACCCAAAGTATAGTTATCCTGGATATAACGTAAATTTACCCGAGCTTCCAAAGGTGAAATCTGTGGCAACGGCGTATTGTCACTGGTATTTTTACCCCAAGCATACATCGCACTCAGATCAGCCTGAATCGCATCAGTAAACTGATATCCGATTCCGACTTCTGCACCTGCCACTGTTGCATCTACATTTCGGCTATGTGCTTCTAACATTCCCATATTACCTGTTGGCAAGTAAGTCGTGAGGATGTAATCATTGATCACACCTGCATATGCCGATGCCCATGAACTGAAATTACCATGTTCATGCTGGTAGCCAATATCCAGCTGTAAAGTTTTTTCAGTATCAATGTTCTTAAAGGTATTTGGATGACCATTGCCTGATTTTGGACTGAACAGCTCCCAGTAATCCGGCATACGTTCGACATAGCCAATACCCATATAAGTCTTGCCATCATCATGGTCTGGATGCTGATTCTCAAAACGCAAAAAAGCGCTTGGTAAAGTTTTTTTACGCTCCTGGTTTGACTCCACTGCTTCTACTTTGACCTGATCCAGACGCAGGCCACTCACCAACTTATGATTATCACTGACCTCATAACTGAGCTCACCGAAACCACCGATCGACTGGAACTCCATATCTTTAATACGTGGCTTATTCTGATACGCTGTCATCAGATTTCCGTTACGTTTGCTATGCTGATTATTCTGGCTGTCGATACCTGTAATCAGCTGTAATTTATCCCATTCACTGGTCACGGCCATACGCGCATTCAATGTCTTACGCGCTACATTGGTGGCCATAGGCATACTCATCATACCGCCAGGCTTGAACTCGCGCAGACTATAGTTATCCATGACATGGTCATTAAAATTGTAGTTTACCTGTGCTTCAATTTTCTTGATCACATCGCTGACATTTCTCTTTTCAACACGCAAACCCAGACTTTCACGGGCAAACTTGGAGCCATCCATTGCACGGCCGGCATACACAGCTTCACCATCCGCCTTGCCCCCGGTCAACTCTACCCAGGTATCGCTATCCGGTGTCCAGCCTAATGCAATGTCGGCATTCCAGCGCTCCCAATCGGAAGGAACAGTCGTGCCATTACCATCTTTATAACTGTCTGAAACAGAGCGGCTGGTATTCAGGCGAATATATTTCTGTGCATCACCTGCTGCAACTTCAACATTATGGTCAAGACGTCCGAAGGAGCCCAGCAGGACACTGGCCTGACCGCGATAGTGATTGTCTGCATCAAACTGTTCAGGTGAACGCTCAAAAATGACGGTTGCGGCTGAACCGGTATTGGCATATTGCACCGTCTGCGGACCTTTAATGACCGAAATCTGGTCATAGCTTTCCGGGGAAATATAGGAGGTGGGCGAATCCATCCGGCTTGGACAGGCCCCCAGGTTTTCCGTGCCATCCGTTAAAATTTTAATTCGTGAACCGAACATACCGCGGAAAGTGACATCCCCATTGGTTCCTGCGCCACTATTGACTGAACTAAAACCCACAATACTTTGCAGATAATCTGCACCATCGGTTGCTGGCACTGGCTGAATCGGCTGTTTGGGATCAGCACGAACAATCAGACCATTGGCATCATTACCGGCAGTTGAAGTCACCACAATCGGCGCCATGGTTTGTACAGGCATGCTTTCATTGGCCATAACCACTGATGAATAACAGGCAACACAAATCGCAGCCGCAAGGGGCTGTAACAAGAATTTAGACTGAGCCATTTTCAATCTCACTGAATACATAAATTAAACACAATCCGAGTCATTCAAGACCCAGGCAAAACAACGTGGATTTATGCAAACAGTGGCGGTGCCCGTCCCTGCGGGATTAAAAAGAGTCGCTGAAGGATAAACCAGACATGCTTAAAGGCTTGTTCAAAAGCCAAGAGTCTGACCTGAATTCGATCCAGGACTTCTTTCACTTCAAGCTTAGGCGGCAAAACCAGGTTGCCATAGACAGTACAGTACTGACACTGATGACTGGCATCGTGTTCATGCGCCATGGAGTCTGAGGAAATAGGATGCTGATCAAGGTGATGATGGGCAGAATGTTCAGAATGAACATGAGAGGAAACTAAAAGGGCGCGCGTGATGGTTTCACAGACCGGGGCAACCTGATATTGCTTCGGCAGCAAAGGCTGTAAGAACACAGCAATCTGTAGAAATACCGCCACAAAGGAAAGTAGCAGACCTCCCCGCAGGACCATAGGCAAACCCTTGAATTTGTCTGGGCTAAGTATAACAAAGCCCAATCGAAATTGGGCTTGTTGAACCATAAAAATTGCTTGGGAAAAGAGTCCTAGCGTTTAACTGCAACTTTTTCTTTATTGCGCTGGCGAACCAGTTTTTCTACTTTTTCACGGGCACGCTGACGTTTCAATGGCGACAGATAATCCACAAAAAGTTTACCATTTAAGTGATCCATTTCATGTTGGATGCACACAGCGAGAAGTCCATCAGCCTCTTGTTCAAAGGGTTGACCATCCAGACCAATTGCCTCGATTTTTACGCGTGACGGACGCTCAACTTTATCGTATATTTGAGGAACTGATAGACAGCCCTCTTCATAAGGCTGTGTTTCTTCAGTCAATGGTGTGATTTTGGGGTTAATGAACACCATGGGTTGATCTTTGTTTTCAGACAGGTCCATCACAATCAGCTGAATATGACGATCGACTTGGGTCGCGGCGAGTCCGATGCCTGGCGCTTCATACATGGTTTCAAACATATCTGCAGCGAGCTGACGAATTTCATCAGTAACTTCTTCGACTGGTTGTGCAATGGTACGAAGACGGGGATCCGGGAAACTTAAAATAGGTAATAAGGCCATACTGCGTCCTCAATTATGCCATTGATCAAAAAACCAAATGAAGGGAATGCTTCATCAAAAAAATGTGTGTAAGATCGTTATTATAACGCAACTACGCACATAATTTTAGGAATTATGATAATGAAAAAGGTTTTGAAGGGCATGCCATTTTTTAGTGCCTTGGGGTTAAAAAATCAAATGCTCGCACTGGCAGTTTGTGTCGGAGTGAGTATGGGGACAATGTATTCAGCCGAGGCAGCTCCTGCCCGTAACGTCAATCCACCTGCTTTAAAAGCCAGTGCGCCCAATGTCTACGTGGTCAAAAAAGGCGATACATTGTGGGATATTTCAAAACGTTTCTTAAAAAATCCGGTGCGTTGGCCAGAAATCTGGGCCAGTAACAAGCACGTGAAAAATCCACATTGGATTTTTCCAGGTGATCGCCTGTTGATGTGTGACTATCAAGGTCGTCCAATTATCGGTAAAGACGAAGGTGATGGCTGTGAAGGTATCATCAGTCGTTATATCGGTAGTACTTCATTACAACCACAGGTTCGCGTTGAATCTTTAAATAATACGATTCCAGTGATTCCATTAGCGCACATCCAGCAATGGCTGGAACGCTATACCATTGTGGCAGCGGATTCAGTTCAGGGTACGCCTTACATTCTCGGCACTGCAGACCAGCGCGTACTGGCAGGTAAAGGTCAGAAAGTTTATGCCCGCGGCAATGGTTTGGTGGTTGGCCAGCGTTATGCGGTATATCGTGAAGCAGACCCTTATGTATTTACCGATGCCAATGGCAAGAAATACACGGCTGCTCTAGAGTTGCAACAGGTTGCTTCCGGAATTGCAGTACGTGGCGAAGGTGATGTCACCACGCTGGAATTGACAGATAGCTATAATGCCGAAGTCCGTCGCGGTGACCGTGTATTACCTGAATACGATCCGATGTTGCCTACCCTGTTCTATCCAGTGAATGCAGAAAATACGGTTGCTGGCGGTCAGATTGTGCGTGTACTGGGTTCAATTGGTACCGCTGCGCGTCATAGTGTCGTGACGATTGACCGTGGTACGGCACATGGGGTTCAGACTGGTCATGTCTTCAGCGTAAACCAGAAAGGTGAAGTGGTGACTGATCCGAAAACCAAAGAGCGCGTACAGCTTCCGGGTGAGCGCATTGGCAATGTGATGGTCTTTAAAACTTTTGATCAGCTCAGCTATGCTTATGTGCTGGAAAGTGAGTTACCTATCAAGGTGGGTGCCAATATTCAAGCGCCATTGTTAGATGAATAAGAGATTGATCTAACTTTACAACTTAAAGAATAAGAAGACACAGATATAGGTCTCGATATGCTGAACTCGTTATCACGCGTGCAACTGGAAACACTGACGTTATGGTATCTGGTTCAGCATTCTCTTTCGAGCTTCTATAAAATCAGTCAGCATTATTCAAGTCTGACCACAGCCATACAGCCTGATCAGGTGCCTACCTGGCAGGCTCTTGGCATTCATGCCAATCATGTCCAACGCTTAAAAGACTTCTCGCTTCCAGAATCACAGCAGAAATTTCAGCGCTGTCTGGAAAAAATTCAACGAGATAGTGATTTCATCCTGCTCTATCATGATCTGCACTATCCGCAGCAACTCAGCCACTATGTAGACAAACCACCAATTATTTTTGGTCAAGGTCAGCCGGATACATTGCTTCAGGCTCAAATTGCGGTTGTAGGAAGTCGCAAGCCGAGTCCTCACGGCCGGCAAGTAGCTTATGATTTCTCCTTTTATTTGAGTGAACAGGGTTTCTATATTAATAGTGGATTAGCACAAGGCATAGATGAAGCTGCTCATCGGGCAGGATTAAAACATCAGGGAACCATTGCGGTGATGGGAACCGGACTGGATCAAACCTACCCTTCTCAACATGCACAATTGCGCCAGGAAATCATTGCACATGGTGGTGCGGTCATTACCGAGTTTCTGCCAGAGACTCCACCGTTGCAGCATCACTTTCCACGGCGTAACCGGATTGTCAGTGGCTTAAGTCTCGGGGTCATTGTGGCTGAAGCGACCTTAAAAAGCGGCTCTCTAATTACGGCCAAACTGGCTGCCGAACAAGGCAAAACCGTATTTGCTATTCCGGGGCATATTTATAGCGAATATCATAAGGGTTGCCATCAGCTGATTCGTGAAGGCGCGATTCTGATTGATCACCCGCAACAGGTGATTGAAGAACTGGCTCTGGCGACCCAGTGGCAAGCCTTACAAAATGAAGTACAACATGACATGGCGGATGAACTTCCTGCACACATACCGCCTCATCTGCTCAGACTTTATAACCAGCTGGACTGGGTCGGACAGGATCTGGATCATCTCAGTCATCATCTGCAACAGGATGTCTCTTCTCTGACCAGTCAATTGATGGAACTGGAGCTACTTGGCTTTTGCACCCAGCAAGCCGGCATGTATCTACGTTGTCGTCCACATAAATAAGGTTCACAATAGACACTTCTTGTTTTGATAAGGTATACACATGATCACCACCTCTGTTGCCGAAGCAGCTGAATGTCTCAAAGCTGGACAGGTCTTGGCATACCCTACAGAGGCTGTTTGGGGTTTAGGTTGCGACCCCTATAATGAACAGGCATTTCACCAGATTTTAACCTTAAAACAGCGCCCGATTGAAAAAGGCGTGATTTTACTCGCAGCTCATATTTCACAAGTGGAACATTTACTTCAGGATCTAAGTGAAGAAATGCGTGAAAAAGTAATTGAGTCTTGGAGTAATGATCGACCTACAGACCGGGCAACCACCTGGTTACTCCCTGCCAATGACGATATTCCAGGCTGGATTAAAGGCAAACACCCTAAAGTGGCAGTGCGCGTGACCACTCATCCTCTTTGTGTAGCCTTGTGTCAGGCTTTTGGCGGTTTTATTGTTTCAACCAGTGCCAATCCTGCCGGCTTAGAACCTGCACGTTCCCTGCAAGATGCCATGCGTTATTTTGGTCAGGACCTAAATTATCTGAATGGCGATCTGGGACTGAGCCAGAAACCAAGCCGGATTATTGATGCTGTAACAGGTGAAATTATTCGTGACTGAGCCTTTGCTCAGTCATTTTTCTTTTCAAGCCGACTAAAGTTTTAAGACAAAAAAAAAGCTCAACCATATAGGGATGGTTGAGCATAAAAAAGGATGTGTATTATCACATCCAGAGGGTCTGTAAATCTCTGGGAGTTTGATAAATCTAGGTTTTTTCTGATTCATCATTCTCGATGCGGGCATTATGCGAGAAATCCGTCACAACAGCAAATATAATAAAACAATTTATTAATACATTTTTTCTATTAAAAATATTTAAAATTTAATCAAAATTCAAAATATCTTGCTATTTTTGTTTCAGTTTTAAAATGAAGTTAATTTTTAATAATTTATTTTTATATCCATAATCACTAAATTTAAGGAATAATACTGTAAAAATAATGTAATCATTTATTCAAATATTAAACAAATAAAACTTTAACTCTTTATTTGATCGCTTAAACCTTGGGTTTAGCAGGGTATTGCGCCAATAAAATACCTACTAGAATAATGGCACCACCAATGCTGTGGTAGATCGTCCAGGCTTCAGATAACCATAAATAAGCGATTAACGCCGTAAAGACCGGCATCAAATTCATAAAAATACTGCTGCGGTTTGGACCAAGTTGTTGTACAGCCATCATCCATAAGAATGGGGCAGCAATAGAAGGAAAAATTCCGGCATAAATAATACTTGCTGCGTTATTACTATTAATAGCATCCAGACCTGAGTACAACACTAAAGGAATGTGATAGAGAACGGCCAAAAAAATCTGCATATACAGACTAACCAATAGCGGAATCTGGATCTGCCATTTTTTGAGCAATACGCCATAACAGGCATAGAAAAATACCGCAATCAGCATCAGCAGATCACCAATATAATGATCTCCTGCATCCAGTAAATGTGCCCATTGCCCCTGCCCCATCACATACATCAGACCAATAAAAGACAAAATACTGCCAATCACTGCCATTAAGGTGGGGCGAACATGTAAAACAAAGATCCCAACAATAATAGTAAAAATCGGAATAAAGGCATTAATCAGGCCCATATTGGTGGCACTGGTATAATGTGCTGAGGTATAAGCCAGCCCTTGATACAACACCATGCCCAATGCACTTAAGACAGCCAGATGCCCCAGATGTGGTCGAATTTCTGGCCAGGCTTTGCGAACCTTAGGCCACATTAACGGCGTTAAAATCAGCAGAGCCAGAACCCAGCGATAAAAACTGATACTTAAGGGAGAAATATAATCTGCCACATAACGGGTAACCGTCATATTCAGAGACCAAATCAAAACTGCGGCCAGTGGTAAGGCCATGGCCCACCAGGCTGCTTTTTGTTGTTGTATCATACTGTCATCCATGAGTCGCTGGTCTTGTATTAAGCTATTCCTATTCGCACCCTAGCATAATAGATTTTTCACATAATATTGCAGCAATTTTACTGCCTTGAGTAAATCAGCTCACCTGTTTGTACTTGTACTAAATCTGAATACCCGTTAAAACAAATAGCCCTCATTCATTTAATAAAAAGGAAATCCGATGAGCACTTCTGTGTATGACATTCCGGTAAAAACGATTCAAGGAACGGACACGACGCTGAACCAGTATCAAGGCAAAGTCTTACTGCTGGTAAATGTGGCATCAAAATGCGGCCTCACTCCACAATACGAAGGCTTGCAAAAACTCTATGATGATAAAAAAGCCGAAGGACTGGAAATCTTAGGCTTCCCTTCCAATGATTTTCTGGAACAGGAACCTGGAAGTGAAAAGGAAATTCAGGACTTCTGTTCCCTGAACTATCAGGTGGATTTCCCGCTGTTTGCTAAAATTCCGGTCGTGGGTGAAGCTAAACATCCTTTGTATGCCACTTTGACTCAGGCTGTGCCAGAACGTATTGGTGAAGGTCCATGGTGGAAAGATCTGGTCGACTATGGCCTGACTCCAAATGAACCGCCTGAAGTCCTCTGGAACTTTGAAAAATTCCTGGTGAACAAACAGGGGGAAGTCGTTGCACGTTTTGCACCGGATATCACGGCAGATGATTCACGCCTGCTGGATGCAATCAATGCTGAGCTTGCTAAATAAGTCTTTTTAAATAGGTCGGTTGCAACTGATGACCAGTTTAGCCGACCTGGCTCATAGGCATAAACATTGAATTTCATATTTTTTTCACAAACTTATCTAAAATTTATGTTTGCTGAAACCGCCCAGACCCGATAAAACATGAGTCTATTTCCATAACAATTCGAGCAAAATAATATGAGCCAGTCCATTTATGAGATTCCGGTAAAAACCGTCACTGGAGAAAATACGACTTTGTCCAATTATCAGGACAAAGTCCTGCTGATTGTAAATGTCGCATCGAAATGTGGTTTAACCCCACAATATGAAGGACTGCAGAAACTTTATAATGAGAAAAAAACCGAAGGACTGGAAATTCTGGCTTTTCCTGCGAATAACTTTAAAGGTCAGGAACCGGGCACAGACGAGGAAATCCAGCAGTTCTGCAGTCTGAACTACAATGTGGATTTCCCGCTATTCTCCAAGATCTCTGTCGTGGGTGAAGATCAGCATCCTCTTTACCATTATCTGACCCAAGCTCAGCCGCAACGTACAGGCGGCGAAGATTTTGCAGAGCGCCTGAAAAGTTTTGGCAATACGCCAAATGAATTACCAGAAGTGCTGTGGAACTTTGAAAAATTCCTGGTCAACAAGCAAGGTGAAGTGGTCGCGCGTTTTGCACCAAATATTCCAGCAGATGATGCTCGCTTGCGAGATGCGATCAATGCAGAATTGGCTAAATAATTTGTAACAGTAATGTAAGTATCTATTTCAATAATAGATACTTATTCTTTATATTAAAATCAAATACTTACAACCAGATTTACTTAACTCTAAAATCTCCATGATTTACGCTTAATTTTTATTTTTCTACAACACTTCATTCCATATTTATCAATGAGTTAAGCCTAATATGCAGTTATCCCAAGAGAGATAACGATAGGTTCAAAACATGAAAAACTTAGTAAAAGCAGTCGTATTTTCATTATCTAGTACACTTGTGGCGACTTCAGCTTTTGCTGCAGCTCCAGAGCATCACTCGCAACACCATCAGCCACAAAAAACGCATGTTCAGCAACAGTATCACGCACAGCATAAATCTCCTGCACACGCTCAACAGCATAAACAGGTACATAAGAAAATAGATCCTTCACGCGATTGGCGCGTAGGTCAAAAAGTACCAGCTCAGTTCCAGAGCAAAATGTACAAGGTAGATCACAGCAAATACAAAAAGCTCAGCAAACCTGGTAAAAACCAGCAATGGATCAAAGTAAATGGTGACTATATCCTGACCAATGTGATGAGCCATAACATTATCAAAATTATTGCAGGATAAGTTTTATCCTCCTCGGTGAAAAAGAGTGCTTCGGCACTCTTTTTTAATGTCTTAATCTTTTGTATTCAAAATATTTGTTATGACTTTGCAACAATCTTTTTTATCTCCACATTTTATTCTTATAGTCATGCATTAGAACCACCTGCTCCGAGACCAAGATTTTATGTCCAAGATTCTTGTAAATGCTCTTCTTCCTTTTGCCCTATTTAGCTCAGGCATTTTATTAATGGGCTGTGAACAGGCGACCGAAGCACCGGTCGAGCAAGAACAAAGTACGCTTTCTACTGATCTTGAACCTGTACAGCAAAGTGATCGCACGACGACTGCGCAAACAGAGCTGAAGTCTGGCAATATGTTTTATATGGTGCGTGATGTAGCTGATCTGCAATTCAAGGCAGGGAGTTATGTTGAACAGTTAAAACAAACCCAAACTGATCTGCAAACTGCGGTGGATACTAAAGATACCGAGCAACTGCAAGCTACAGCAGGCAAGTTACAACAACAGTTGACAGGCTTTAATCAGGCTTTAGGTGAACTGAATTTAAAAAGTCAGGAAATTGATCAGGTACGTAGCAATATTATGAGTGCCAATCAACAGGTTCTGGCTTCTCCTTTACTGAATGGCCAAGTCGATTTCAGTCAGGTTGATTTAAAGAAAATTGAAAGCCAGATGGTTAGTGTGCAAGCTGAAATGCTTAAACTGGCAGGCATGCTGATTCAAAACTCAGATAAAGATGCTTCATCAGAAGCTGAAACAGAAAATACTTGATTTACGCTGATATCTCGTTCAAAAAGAAGCCACTGTTTAAGTGGCTTCTTTATTTTAAAAATTAAATATTATTTTTTTGGGCTTTTCACCACCACCAATCGTTTCTGCACAAATTCTTTGAAACCATCGCTTGAAAGTTCATGACCATAACCCGAATTTTTAATCCCGCCAAATGGCAGCTCTGGCGCAGTATCGGTATACCAGTTGATCCAGATCATGCCAGTTTCTACACGTGAAGCCAGTTTTTTCGCCCGCTCAATATTTTGTGAATGAATCACGCCTCCGAGACCATAATTAGAATCATTGGCAATCGATACAATTTCATCTTCATCTTTTGCGACATAGATCTGTGCCACAGGACCAAAGAATTCTTCATACCAGGCCGGATTATCACGGCTGATATTTTCCAGAATAGTTGGCTGATAGAAATTACCTTCATGCTCATAAGGCTTACCACCAGTCACGACTTTCGCGCCATTCTCTACTGCCTTATCAACCTGCTTGGTCAGTTTTTCCAACGCATCTGCCGAAGACAGTGGGCCAAGTGTAGTTTCAGAATCCAACGGATCACCAATTTTTAAGCCTTCAAAGACCTTGATCATGCCCGATTTAAATTGTTCCGCAATTTTCTCATGCAGGATAAAACGTTTAGCTGCTGTACAAACCTGCCCCGTGTTATTAACGCGTGCCTGACAGCCGATTTTGATCGCTTTTTCCAGATCAGCATCATCCAGCACAATAAATACATCATTACCGCCTAATTCTAGTGTCGATTTGGTGACATGTTTCCCAGCTTGCCCTGCTACTGCACGCCCTGCGCCTTCTGAACCTGTGAGAGCAACGCCTTGTACACGCGGATCCGCGATAATATCTGCGACCTGATCGCTACTGATAAACAGATTAGTCCACACACCTTTCGGCGCGCCTGCATCCAGAATCAACTGTTCAAAGGCTTCAGCACATTGCGGAACGATGCTGGCATGCTTGGCTACCACAGGGTTGCCAATCGCGCAGTTTGGGGCAAAGACACGCATCAATTGATAGAATGGGAAGTTCCAGGGTTCTACCGCCATAATAATGCCTAAGGGATGATGTTCTACCCAAGCTTCTCCCAGTTCCGTTTCATAAGAAACTGGCGCTAAAAACTCTTTGGCATGATCTGCATAATACTCAGCAATTTTTGCACAGCTTTCAATTTCACCTTCACTCTGCTTGATCAGCTTACCCATATCCAGTGTCATAATTTTAGCCAGTTCTGACTTGCGTTCCCGCATGTTGCTTGCCAGTTTACGAAGTACCTCAATTCGGGTATCTACTTGTTGAGTCCAATCCGACTTCAGGATTTTTTCTGCAGTATCCAAGGCATTCTGGATATCTTGATCAGTATGTGACGGATAATCTTTTAATTTCTGGTTGTTAAAGGGGTTAACGGATTGATAACTCATAATTAGATCCCTGCTTGGCCAATTCAATTTTTATAAATGGATAACAACGTGATTCGCGTCGTGACAGAGGTAGTAGAACCGTGAAGCTTTGTAATAAATAAATCCGAAAAGCTTAAAGACGCCATATCAACTTAGCATTGTTTTTTTCTGACTATGGTTTTGCTTACAGATTGGTTCAAAAGATTACGCAGCGCAGGTAAAAGTTATATCGAGTGGTACAAATTAGAGCCATATAGTTTTCTTAAAATAATTATTCATAAGGCTAAAATCTGGTAACTGATTCAAAATTTTAGTACAGCATAGATAAGCAAAATAGTTTTTTTATACATAAAAAAAACCACCCTTTCGGGTGGTTTCTTCAATCTTAAACCAACAATTACATTGCACGGTTTTTGATTTTGCGGATCGTTTCCAGCTGAGCAGCAGTTTCTGCAAGAGCAGCCAAAGCAGCAGCAGAGTCCAAATCGCTCTTTTGATTTGCTAGCAATTGTTCTGCGTGTTTACGCGCTTCAATAATTGCCGCTTCATCCAAGTTTTCTGCACGGACTGCTGTATCAGCAAGAACCGTAACAACATGCGGTTGAACTTCTAGAACACCACCAGATACATAGATTAATTCTTCTGTACCGTTTTCCAAAATAACGCGGATCGCGCCAGGTTGGAGCAAAGTTACCAGCGGAGCGTGACCAGGCATAATACCTAACTCACCGCCAGCACCTTTAGCAATTAGCATAGTTACAGTGCCTGAGTACAAAGACTCTTGAACACTTACAACGTCACATTGCATAGTCGCCATGAGAATCTCCTAAATTAGGGAACTAATTAAAGTTTCTCAGCTTTAGCAATCACTTCGTCAATACCACCAACCATGTAGAACGCTTGTTCTGGGATGTGATCGTATTCACCAGCTAGAAGACCTTTAAAGCCACGAATCGTTTCTTTAAGCGGTACAAGTTTACCAGGAGCACCAGTAAACACTTCAGCTACGTGGAACGGTTGAGAGAAGAAACGTTGGATCTTACGTGCACGGTATACAGTAAGTTTGTCTTCTTCTGACAATTCGTCCATACCAAGAATTGCGATAATGTCTTTCAATTCTTTATAACGTTGAAGAACGTTTTGAACTGAACGAGCGATTTCGTAATGCTCAGTACCAACTACAAGTGGATCTAGCTGACGTGAAGTAGAGTCAAGTGGATCAATCGCAGGGTAAATACCTTGAGAAGCGATGTCACGGCTCAATACAACAGTTGCGTCCAAGTGAGCGAACGTAGTTGCAGGCGATGGATCTGTTAAGTCATCGGCAGGTACGTATACCGCTTGGATTGACGTAATAGAACCAGACTTAGTAGATGTAATACGTTCTTGAAGAACACCCATCTCTTCTGCAAGAGTCGGTTGGTAACCTACTGCAGATGGCATACGGCCTAGAAGTGCTGATACTTCAGTACCCGCTAGTGTATAACGATAGATGTTGTCGACGAACAATAGTACGTCACGGCCTTTACCGTTTTCGTCTTTTTGATCACGGAAGTACTCAGCCATAGTCAAACCAGTCAACGCTACGCGTAAACGGTTACCTGGTGGCTCGTTCATCTGACCGTAGACCATTGCTACTTTGTCAAGAACGTTAGAGTCTTTCATTTCGTGATAGAAGTCATTACCTTCACGAGTACGTTCACCAACACCAGCAAACACAGATAAACCTGAGTGTGCTTTCGCGATGTTGTTGATCAACTCCATCATGTTTACAGTTTTACCAACACCGGCACCACCGAACAGACCAACTTTACCACCTTTCGCGAACGGGCATAGTAAGTCGATGACTTTAATACCAGTTTCTAGAAGGTCAGTAGAAGCCGCTTGTTCTGCATAAGAAGGCGCTTGACGGTGAATTGGTAAACGCTCTTCAGTCGCAACAGGACCAGCTTCGTCGATCGGGCGACCAAGAACGTCCATGATACGGCCAAGAGTCGCTGTACCTACTGGTACAGAGATCGGAGCGTTAGTGTTAGTTACGTTCAAACCACGCTTAAGGCCTTCAGTAGAACCCATTGCAATAGTACGAACTACGCCATCACCAAGTTGTTGCTGAACTTCTAATGTAGTTTCAGTACCGTCAACTTGGAGAGCGTCATAGATCTTAGGAACGCTGTTACGTTCAAACTCGACGTCGATAACCGCGCCGATGATCTGAATGATACGACCGCTACTCATTGCTGTCTCCTCAATTCAAACTAATATATGTTAAACGGCAGCGGCACCACCAACGATCTCAGAAATTTCCTGAGTAATCGCGGCTTGACGCAGCTTGTTATAAATAAGTTGCAGGTTCTTGATCAATTCACCCGCGTTATCAGTTGCAGCTTTCATTGCAACCATACGAGCAGACTGCTCACACGCGATGTTTTCGATCACACCTTGATACACCACAGACTCGATGTAACGAACCAACAAGCCATTTAAAAGCTCTTCAGCTTCAGGCTCGTAGATGTAATCCCAACCGTATTGACGGTTAAGCGTCTTGTCTTCTTCAGCAGCTGCCAAAGGAACAAGCTGTTCGATCTTTTGGTTTTGAGTCATGGCGTTGACAAAGCCGTTAGAAACCAGATAAATACGATCTAATTCGCCTTTATCATAAGCGTCTAACATCACCTGTACAGAACCAGATAACTGTTCAAGACTTGGAGTGTCGCCCACTTGAGTGGTCGCACCAAGCACTTTACCGCCGTAGTTTTTAAAAAACGAAACCGCTTTTTGACCAATCAAAGCAAATTGAACTTCAATTGACTGCTCTTGTTGCTGTTGAACGTGTTTTACCACTTTCTTGAACAGGTTAATGTTCAAACCACCAGCAAGGCCACGATCTGAAGACACAATGATATAGCCAACGCGCTTAACAGGACGTTCAACCATATAACGGTGTTTATATTCAGGATTCGCTTGTACCAAATGAGCAATTACACGGTGCATATTTTCGGCATACGGACGGCCTTGTGCCATGCGCTCTTGCGCACGACGCATCTTAGAAGCTGCTACCATCTGCATCGCGCGAGTAATTTTCTGCGTGCTTTTGATACTAGCTACTTTGGCGCGAATTTCTTTTAAATTTGCCATACGCTTAACCTAGTATTCGAAGGCCCTTACGAGCCCTCGAAGGTTGATTCCGTGAACCAAACCAACACCAATCTAGCAAGTTGCTAAATTAGTAAGTTTGAGTCGCTTTGAATTTTTCAATACCAGCTTTGAATTCAGCTTCGATATCTTTATCCCAAGCACCAGTCTCGTCAATTTTTTGCATTAACGCAGCGTGTTCTGAACGGAAGTAAGCAATTAACGCAGCGTCAAAGTCTACGATTTTCTTCACTTCTACGTCAGCCATGTAGCCTTCGTTAGATGCATAAACTGATACAGCTTGGTCAGCGATTGAGTATGGAGCATATTGTTTTTGCTTCATAAGCTCAGTTACGCGTTGACCGTGTTCAAGCTGTTTACGAGTTGCTTCGTCAAGGTCAGAAGCGAACTGAGCAAACGCTGCCAATTCACGGTACTGTGCAAGTGCAGTACGGATACCACCAGACAATTTCTTGATGACTTTAGTCTGCGCAGAACCACCAACACGAGATACAGAGATACCCGCGTTCACAGCAGGACGGATACCTGCGTTGAACAATGATGTTTCAAGGAAGATCTGACCGTCAGTAATCGAAATTACGTTGGTTGGTACGAATGCAGATACGTCACCTGCTTGAGTTTCAATAATCGGCAATGCAGTTAATGAACCAGTTTGGCCTTTAACTTCACCGTTAGTGAATTTCTCAACGTAGTCAGCAGATACACGAGAAGCACGTTCAAGTAGACGTGAATGTAGATAGAACACGTCACCTGGATAAGCTTCACGACCTGGTGGACGACGAAGAAGCAATGAAATTTGACGGTAAGCAACAGCTTGTTTAGACAAGTCATCATAGATGATCAGAGCGTCTTCACCGCGGTCACGGAAGTATTCACCCATTGTACAGCCAGAGTATGGAGCCAAGAACAGCATTGCTGCTGGATCGGCTGCAGCTGCTGCTACAACAGTTGTATACGCCATAGCGCCAGTTTCTTCCAGCTTACGTACTACGTTTGCAATAGTTGATTGTTTTTGACCAACTGCAACGTAGATACATTTAATGCCAGAGTTTTTCTGAGCGATGATCGCGTCGATCGCCATAGCTGTTTTACCAGTCTGACGGTCACCAATGATCAACTCACGTTGGCCACGGCCTACTGGGATCATTGTATCTACTGATTTATAACCAGTTTGTACAGGTTGATCCACTGATTGACGCCAAATTACGCCTGGTGCTACTTTTTCAACAGCATCAGTCAGTTTTGCATCAATAGGGCCTTTACCATCAATCGGGTTACCCAAAGCGTCTACGACACGGCCAAGAAGTTCAGGACCAACCGGAACTTCTAATACACGACCTGTACAACGAGCTTTTTGACCTTCTTGAAGGCTTAAGTAGTTACCTAAAACAACGACGCCCACTGAATCCTGTTCTAGGTTCAGTGCCATACCGTATAAGCCGCCGTCGAATTCGATCATTTCACCGTACATTGCATCAGCAAGGCCGTGAATGCGCACAATACCGTCGGATACCATAACAATGGTACCTTCGTTTTTAGCGGTCGCGCTGGTGTCCAGATCGCCGATACGCTGTTTAATGAGCGCACTGATCTCGGATGGATTCAGTTGTTGCATTGCGCTATACCTCAATCTTTTTAAAGTTCAGTCTTCTTATATGCAATTAAGCTAGAAGACGAGTACGCATTTTTTCAAGCTTATTAAGCGCAGAATCATCTATCACTTGGTCGCCTGCACGAATAACCACACCCGCAATTAACGCTGGGTTCACTTCTACAGAAACATTTACTGCCGCAGCGAAACGTTTTTCTAACGCTTGAGCAAGAATTTGTTCTTGTACAGAAGTCAATGGGAATGCTGATTCAATCACAACATCCACAGTATTGTTATTCTGTGATTTGAGCTGTTCGTATTCTGCTTGAATTTCAGGAAGCAAAGCCAAACGGTTGTTTTCAGCAAGCAATGTCAAAAAGTTTGACACTGCTGCAGTTTGGTCTTCACCTAAAACTTTGGCAAAAATACTCACCTGCTCAGCAGGCGTAAGCTCAGGGCGATTTAGATAAGCTGAAAATGCTTCGTCTTGCACCGCAGCACTGAGCAATTCAAGTGCAGTTGACCAAGAGTCAGCTGTACCTTGCTCAGAAGCGTAAGCAAATGCTGCTTTTGCGTAAGGGCGTGCCAACGTCAAGAGTTCAGCCATAATCCGCCTCTCTTAAAGTTTAGCAGCCAGCTGAGTCAGCATGGCATTGTGAGCTTCTGCGTCAACTTGCTGGCTAAGAATTTTCTCAGCACCAGCAACTGCAAGAGCAGCCACTTGTTGACGTAATTCTTCGCGAGCAGCATTGATTTCAGTATCAACAGCTTCTTTAGCTTGTTGACGAATACGCTCACCTTCAGCTGACGCTTGGGTACGAGCTTCTTCGACCAATTGCGCTGCACGACGGTTCGCTTGTTCGATCAATTGAGCCGCTTGTGCTTTTGCCGCGTCCAGTTCAGCTTTCACTTGTGCTTGCGCATCTGCAAGGTCAGCCTTCGCTTTTTCAGCAGCGTTTAAGCCATCAGCGATTTTACGCTGACGTTCACTAATCGCATTGATTAGTGGTGGCCATACAAACTTCATGCAGAATGCGACGAAAATCGCAAACGCAATCGCTTGGCCAAACAATGTGAGGTTGATATTCATTGCAAATTCCTCAAATAGTGAATTTCGGAATTAAGCTGATTAACCTACAAATGGATTAGCGAAGATGAAGAACAAGCCAATACCAACACCGATCATAGGCACAGCATCAAGAAGACCCGCGATTAAGAACATACGAGTTTGAAGTTGTGGAGCCAATTCTGGTTGACGAGCTACAGCTTCAAGGAAACGGCCGCCTAGAAGACCAAAACCAATCGCAGTACCTAAAGCACCGAAAGCGATCAAGATAGCAGATGCAATTGCAACTAGACCTAAAGTGAGTTCCATGATAATTCCTCAGAGGTTAGGTTTATACCAAATTAAGTTAAAAAATTGTGCCCAACCATCCCGTGACAGTTAGGCAATACCATTAATGCTTTTCGCTTGCCATGCTCAAGTATACGATAGTCAGCATCATGAAAATGAATGCTTGTAGCGTAATAACAAGAATGTGGAAGATCGCCCAAGGCACAGATAACGCCCACTGGATCCAGAACGGTAATAACGCGATAAGAATGAAGATTAACTCACCCGCATACATGTTACCGAATAGTCGTAGAGCCAATGAAACTGGACGTGCAAGGAAGGTTACCAATTCCAGAATCAAGTTCACTGGAATAAGGATCGCTTTTGCAACTGGGTTACTTGGGTTAAATGGGTTAAGTGCTAGTTCACCAACGAAGCCACCAACACCTTTTTCACGGATGCTGTAGAACAAGATAAGTGCAAATACAGACAATGACATACCAAGGGTAATGTTAGGGTCAGTAGATGGAACGATCTTGAAGTATACGTGGTGTGGATCAATACCAAACAGGCCACCAATCACGTGTTGAGCGACATAAGGAATCCAGTCAACCGGGATAAGGTCCATCAAGTTCATGAGGAAAATCCACACGAAGATGGTTAGCGCTAGTGGAGCGATCAAACGCGATTTACCATGGAAGGTATCGCGTACACTTGAGTCAACAAACTCGATAATCATTTCGATTGCAGACTGGAACTTGGTAGGAACACCAGAGTTTGCAGCTTTCGCTACAAGCCAGAATAACAAGCAGAAAATGATACCAAGGCCGATTGACCAACCCATTGAATCCAAGTGAATAGCAGTGAACCCCATCTGTTGAGCTTCAGCACCGTTCTCAGCCAATTTCCATGTACCGTCTGGCATTTTGCCATAGGTCATATTGGTCAAGTGATGCTTGATATACTCGGTCGAAGTAAGGGCATGTTCTTCAGCAGCCATAAATCACACCTGGTCAATGTCAAAAAACTATAGAACAAACGAATATCGCGTGCTGCTTGATATCTCGCCTGCTCCTAAAAAAACTTTTCAATTTTTTGTTGTGTTTAAACTCGTTTTTGTAGACGTGACACCCAAAAAGGAGCGACCCACGACATGGCTTGAACGAGCATAAAACCACAAAACAACGCAACCGGGGATAACGGCTTGACATTGCTTAAAATTAAAATGAAACCAACAATCACAATTGCAAACTTGCCCATCAAGCCTTTATACATGTTCGAAAGAACCTGCTTAGATGCCCGGGCTCCTGCCGCTCGAAATGATTGCCATGAAAAATAACAACTCGCAAGCCAGCAGACGAACGCCCCCAAAGCGGCACTCAAGGCTACGGTTGAGTCTTTCACGACCCAGCCAATCAAGGCTGAAACAGGAATCATTAATGCTTGTAAGAGGACTAAAGCTTTCGCTAATCGTCGGTCAATCAAGCGACTAGTTCGGCTCATTATTTATTCACTCACAGCAAGCATGCTTGACAAGTTTAGCTGATGATTATTTTTAATCGCAGGCATTATAGAGTTACACCCCTGAACATGCAATCTTTTCCCGACCTTAGTCGTGTTTTTTTCAACAGATCAAATGCTGGCAAACTAATCAAAACTTGATTATTTTTAAATCATTGATGGGCATTTAACACACATTTACGGGTTTGCTCGGCCAATTTCTGCCAGGCCTGGATAAAGTCCCCTGCCCCACTCATGCTTTCATCGACACTCTGGAACACAATCGGTTTCAGTTTACGGTACTGATTTTCTCCGGCATGTGCTTCTGCCAGCAGACACATTTTGCTCTGCACACGACTTTCTTGCAGATACTTGATCTGCGCCACGGTTGGTGACACATGTGGATCATCAGTCAAAGCCCCCATGAACTTCAGGTTCAATGGGCGTTCCAGATATTGATAGGCATCATGGTAGGACCAATAAGGTTGAGCTTTACTTGTAGAACTATAACGCTGTGCAGTCAAAAACATGGTTTGGGCAAAGTCACGCGCATTTTTCCAATAGGCTTCCCGATGCTCAGGCAGCTGCTGAGAACGTAAGGCTGCAATAAAGAAACCGATACGTACTGCATTATTGGGATCGAGCCAAACATGAGTATCGACGGTATCTTTTAAGACTTGCCCACGTGGATTACGCATTGGCAAAGTGGTCAGAATACCCGAATCTAAAATCGCGATACTTTTATTGTTATTGTTCAACACTTTTGCCAACGGTGCTTCATGTGCCTGCCCCAACCAGATCACCAGGCCGGCATCCTGAATCGTTTTACGGTGTGCCGGGGTGAGGCTGACATCATGACCGCTTTGATTGGCCAGTAATAAAGTCGGCTGTTCCACGCCTTGAGTAATGGTCTTGGCAATCAGATAAATCGGCTGCGTTGAAACCACCAGACTTTGCGACCAGCTAAGGGTACTGAACAAAGCCAAGCTACACAGGGCAAGGAAACGGAACATGAAGAGAAATCGCTATATAAGAACAAATTTGATATTGTTATAATATAACAAAATTACAAAAATACCTATGCCCAATCGAAACTCTGGGCGCTTCATGTTAAGATTTGAAATCTTTTAATTTTCAGTTTCGCACCTGAGGTGAACTATGGGTTCATGTTCGCACGAACACCACAATGCATTGCACGGCGTACACGACCATCCAAATGTCGCGCAACGTCTGGCCGAAGCAGAGAGTCTTTGTGCGGCAAGTGGCGCACGCCTCACTCCTTTACGCAAAGAGGTACTGGAACTGATTCTGAATGCAAGCGGCCCGATGGGTGCGTATGACCTGCTGGCACAAATGAAAAATGCCAGCGACCGTCCCGCTGCCCCACCAACGGTGTACCGTACACTCGACTTTTTATTAGAAAAAGGCTTTATTCACCGCCTGACCTCTATTAATGCCTATATTCCCTGCTGCCATCCGCGTGAAGGCCATCAGGCGGCATTCTTGATTTGTACTGAATGTAAAGCAGTCAAAGAAGCATCTGCACAAGGTTTATTAGAACAACTGGATGCCTTGGCGGCTTCAGACGATTTTAGTGCACACCACAGCATTATCGAAATTTCAGGAATCTGTCAGCAGTGTCGCAACAAAGCTTGAATGCATCACCCTTGATCCAGCTTTCCAAGATCTGGGTCAATATTGATGATCGTGACATTTTAAAGGCCATTGATTTCTCTTTGCAGGAGAAAGAGATTGTTACGCTGATTGGTCCGAACGGTGCCGGTAAGTCGACCTTAATAAAGGTCATGCTTGGGATCGTCAAACCGAAATCCGGTGAAATCAAAACGGCGCGCAAGCTAAAATTCTCTTATGTGCCACAGAAATTCAATCCTTCACATAGTCTGCCACTACGTGTCAAAGACCTGTTAGCTCTAGAAAAATGCCCTGCGGATATTACGGCAGAAATCATCCGTGATACCGGCATTGCCAAACTGGAAAATTCTAAAGTACAACAGCTTTCCGGCGGTGAACGTCAACGTGTGTTGTTGGCTCGCGCCTTATTACGTCAGCCGGATATTCTGGTACTGGATGAACCGATGCAGGGTCTAGATATTCAGTCTGAGGCTGAACTGTATGAATATGTGCGTAGCCTGCCGGAAAAATATGGCTGTGCCATTTTAATGGTCTCGCATGACCTGCAATGGGTGATGCAAGGCACACATCGTGTGGTCTGCTTGAACAAACATATTTGTTGTAGCGGCCTGCCAGAAAGCGTGCAGCAGCATCCAGAATATCAGGCCATTTTTGGTATTAACCGGGTGTTCTACCAGCATCATCATGATCACTGTGCGCATGGTGATTCCGCCACACCTTGTCAGCATGATGCACGACCGCATATTCACCCTGAGCCGGAAGCTTAAGCCATGATGGATTGGTTATCTCTCCTATTACCTGCATGGATTATGGGAACACTCTTGGTGTTCCTGACCGCACCGCTCGGCTGTCTGATGCTATGGCGCCGCATGTCATTTTTCGCAGACACCATGGCACATGGCACTTTGCTCGGTGTTGCTATTGCCGGTGCGATGAGTCTTCCGCTGTGGATGGGGGTCAGCTTTATTGCAGTCTTATTGGTTGCTGTACTTTGGGTATTGTATGACCCACGCTTACCAAATGATGCATTGCTTGCACTCTGTTCCGCTACCCTGCTCTGTTCAGGCCTGTTATTTATTCAGCATTTACCAAGTTTAAGACCAGAACTGCTTAGTTATTTATTTGGTGATCTACTCACTATTTCATGGACAGATCTTCCTACTTTTGCCGTCGTGATTATCTTGGCTTTGGCTGTCCTGTATAAAAGCTGGCAGGCACAAATCCAAATTGCGATTGATCCTGATATGGCGATCAGTGAAGGCGTGAATGCAAAACTGCAACGTCTGATCTTTATGTTGTTACTGGCACTGTTTACTGTATTGGCATTACGTGCGGTCGGTTCTCTTTTGATGGGCGCACTTCTAGTCATTCCAGCTTTGACGGCTCGCCTACTGGCAAATTCTCCTCGTCAAATGGTGATCTGGGCTTTTGTGATTGCACAAATTGGTGTGACAGTCGGACTCTGGTCAAGTGCAGGTCTGAATACGTCAACAGGTCTGACCATTGTGCTGACCATGTCAGTGCTGTTTGCCGCTATTTTTATTCTACAGAAGTTTAAAAAACTGGCTTAAGGCATGGCAGGCAAATTTTATCTGATCAGTGCCTGCTTGCTTGGACACAAGGTTCGTTATGATGGTCGCGACTGTCTGGTAAAAGAGTTGGTCGATCATTTGCTACCAGATCAATATGTCACGATTTGCCCTGAAGTCAGTAGTGGTTTGCCTATCCCCCGACCCGCAGCAGAGATTCAAGGCGGCACAGGATTAGAAGTTCTTAAAGGTTTAGCTCAAGTAACAGATATTCAAGGAAGGGATGTATCTACTGCTTTTATACAGGGAGCATATGCTGCTCTGAAGCTGGCACAAAAATTTCAAGTCACCCATGCGGTCTTAAAAGCCAATAGTCCATCTTGCGGCAGCAAGCTGATTTATGATGGTTCATTTACTGGGAATAAAATTCAGGGTGATGGCGTGACGGCTGCATTATTTAAACAGCATGATATTGAGGTCATGACTGAAGATGAATTTTTACAGATGATTCTTTAAGAGATCGTTGAATTCCCTCTCCTGTAAGAAGAGGTTTCCCTACTGATGCACCAAACTCAATAAAAACGCAGCTCCAGCGAACAAGCTGGCAAAAGTTCGATTCATGACTTTCTGCTGTTTTGGCGATTTCAGAAGACGCAGAACCTTGGCAGCCAGACCGGTATAACCTGCCATCACAATCAGATCAATCGTTACCATAGTCGCGGCCATAATCACATACTGAATCCATTGCGGTTTAGATAAGTCCAGAAATTGCGGTAATACTGCCAGCAAAAATACAATTGCCTTGGGATTACTCATATTGACCAGAAAACCGTGAATGACGAGTTTCCCAGCTGATTTTCGTGCGAGTTCATGTTTAATTTCAATCGACTGCGCTGGTGCTTTCCACTGCAAAAAGGCCAGATACAATAAATAGGCAACCCCAAACCATTTCACTGCAAGAAATGCCCAAGGTGTAGTCGCAAACAATACCCCTGCCCCGGCAGCCACAATAGCAATTTGAACCAATAGGGCGAGTTGCAGGCCGAGCGCATTCCAATATCCATGTCGGAAGCCATAATTTAGTCCGCTCGACATCGAAGCAATAGCACCCGCACCTGGGGAAATACTGATCACCCAACAGGCTAACATATAAGCAAACCAGACTTGATAGGACATAGAGATTTAACTCATTCAAATTCAGGATCTAATTATATGACTTTTCCAATATTTTCAGCCAAAAAAATTGCTTAAAGATCAGACTGCATACTATTCACTCTATAGCGCTTCAGGCACAATAGCAGGATTGGATACAGAAATTTATTACAGGAGCCATGAATGACAGCCCAATCTGTAATTTTGCCATTACCTTCAGATCATGCTCGCTTTATTGTTTTACGTCTGAAAGATCTCAGTATCGAAGATTTTAAGGAACGATTAAAACAGCTATTTACGACACGCGATCGCCTGATTACCCAACATCCGAATGCGCAAATTAAAACGGCTGTCGCTTTTGGTCCTGAACTCTGGTCAAAATTGTATGAACAGGCACCTGCTGGTTTTAAACAATTAGAGCCAATTCAAGGTTCATTTAATATGCCTGTGGTACCGGCAGATGTGCTGATCCATATTGCCAGTGCGCGTGCCGATATCTGTTTCGCCTTGAGTCAGTCTTTCTTTGAAGGTATTCGCGATCAGGTTGAAGTACTAGATGAGCGTGTTTGCTTCCGTTACTTTGATGGCCGTGATATTACCGGTTTCATTGATGGGACTGAAAATCCGCAATTCCCGGATGATCGAGCTGAAGTGGCTTTACTTGGTGAAGATACGGGCATTTTCCAGGATGGTTCATTCATTTTTGCACAGCGTTATGCGCATAACCTGGATAAATGGAAAAAACTCAAAGTCGATGCTCAAGAACAAGTGATGGGTCGTACCAAACTTGAATCGATTGAACTCGAGGATGAAGTAAAACCTGCCAATGCGCATATCGCTCGTACTGTCGTTGAAGATGAGGAAGGCGAGGAAATGGAAATTCTACGTCACTCTCTGCCTTATGGAGATGGTCGTGGTGACCAAGGTCTATTCTTCATTGCTTATACCAAAGACCTGAAAATCATTGATGCCATGTTAGTGCGCATGTTTGGTACATCAGGCGATGGGATCCATGACCGCTTGCTACACTTCGTGACTCCAATGGATGGTGCGTATTACTTTGCACCAAGTGAGGAGTTACTGGAAGAGGTTTTGGAAGGGTAAAATTTATAAGGTCGGTGATTGCTACATTCTCCATAATGTAGCAATCTAAAAAATTATTTTTTAAGAAAATTGCTATAATTAATATTTTCACACCCTAGAGTAAATGTTAAGCACTTTAAATCTGAATCTAAAATCAATTTATAGTCATTAATTTTCCTGTTACTTTCCCTAATATTGGCATTATATAAATATTTTTTCTCTTCTTTAATATAAGAAAAATTATCACCAGCCAATATACTCCCGTAATCACTTTCTAAATTAGCAGATGAAGAATTTACTACTGGAGCTTCAATAACTAAATTTGATAACTTATTATATATAAAAAAGTTAGATATAAATTTTTTATAAGGTCTTTTCACATAATCTAATTCACTAAATTCCCTTATCCGAAAGGCAACTATTTTTTTATCTTGATAAAGTATTTTTAAATCTACAGTTGATTTTAAAGGCACAGTACCTTGATATAAAATATAAGTTTTTTGATTATTTAAAACTACGACGCCATAACTCTTAAGAATGTAATCTCCACCAGAATATTTTTTGTTTTTATCCCCATAATCAACTAAACTTAATTTTAAATTTTTATTTAATTGAGAGAATCTACCAAATTGATCCAGAAATAAAACTGGTTCTTTAATTTGGGTAGCACTTTGCTGGTAATCATTCCAATCTATATTTTTTGCGTGACATAATAGTGAAAAGAAGCTACTGCTAATTATTACTATAGATTTAAGTATTTTCATATTTTAACCCGAATCGCGGATAAAAAATTGACTTGAAAAATAAGAGGACTAGAGCCATCAGTTGAGTTACCACACAAAACTTAAAACTCTAGTCCCGATGTTTAATAGTACCGAATTATTTTGCGTAAT